>CAYJPI010000289.1:0-3568 GCA_964372005.1 uncultured Oscillospiraceae bacterium
TGTTACAAGATAGTTAACCAAGTATAAGCCGAGATAGTTCATCAGTATACATGAGATAACGTCATTAACATTGAGATGCGCTTTGAAGAAACCGGGAACAAATGCCCATATCGCGCCTGCTACCATGGCTAAGAGAAGTGCCACTATCCAGTGCAAATGCCCGGGAAGGAATGTCCACTCTATGCCGATATAGATAGCGACAAATGCGCCTATCGTAAACTGGCCGGATGCGCCGATATTGAAAAGCCCTGTTTTGAAAGCAAAACCCACCGAAAGACCGGTAAGTATAATCGGCGTTGCGAAGTAGAAAACCTGCCCTACGCCCTTGGCTTGTCCACCAAAGCCGCCTGCGAGGATGGTAAGTAGGCCATCGGTTGCAATTTGCGGAGCGGTTACAAGAAGAACAATGTAGCCGAACAACAGCCCGATGAGTATCGCCGCGATGGATGAAAGCGCATTAATAAAGCCTTTTTTCTGATAAAATTTTGCATTATTCATTCACAACACCTCTTTTCGAACCTGCCATGTAAAGGCCGAGTTCCTGCACGGTAATATCCTTGGGGGATACATCTGCAACGATTTCACCTTCATAAATAACGAGGATGCGATCGCTCAGGTTCATCACTTCGTCGAGCTCAAGTGACACGAGAAGGACGGCCTTCCCTTCATCACGAACCCTTATGAGCTGCTCGTGTATGTATTCGATTGCGCCGACATCCAAACCGCGCGTAGGTTGTACGGCGATTAGCAATGAAGGCTCAACATCGATCTCCCTTGCGATAATCGCCTTTTGCTGATTACCGCCGGACATGCTTCTGCTTGCCGACAAAGCACCTTCGCCCGAGCGAATGTCAAAACGTTCGATGAGGACATCGGCATAGTTTCGCCTCTCATTAAAACGAATAAACCCGTTTCTTTGAAGCTCGGGCTTGAAGTATTTTTTCAGCGCGAGATTCTCTTCAAGCGAATAATCGAGCACAAGACCGTCGCGGTGCCTATCCTCGGGGATGTGAGCAAGCCCGCTGTCATTCCTTTCACGCACGGTGGAGTGTGTAATATCCTTACCATTTAGTGTGATGGTGCCGCTCTCCGCATTCATCAGTCCGCTAAGGGCATACACAAGCTCGCTTTGCCCGTTCCCGTCGATACCTGCTACACATACGATTTCTCCATTTCTCACAGTGAAGGATACATCCTTAACGGCAAGCTTACTATGCATTACATCACGGCTTTTAACATGCAGGTTCTTCACGGTGAAACAATCGCCTCTAGGGTTGGGCTCGGACTTATCAACAACGAATTTTACCTTTCTTCCAACCATCATTTCGCTAAGCTCTTCCTTGGAAGTTTCCTTAACGTTGACGGTACCGATGTACTTTCCTTTTCTAAGCACACTGCATCTATCGGCAACAGCCTTTATTTCATTAAGTTTGTGTGTGATGAAAAGTATGGATTTGCCTTCATCGGTAAGGCTTTTCATGATTTGCATGAGCTCGTCAATTTCTTGAGGTGTTAAAACGGCGGTGGGCTCGTCAAATATCAGTATCTCATTGTCGCGATACAGCATTTTAAGTATTTCGGTGCGTTGCTGCATGCCAACGGAAATATCCTCGATGAGCGAATCGGGGTCAACATTGAGGGAATAACGCTTAGAAAGTTCGAGAACCTTTTTCTTGGCGGCATCCATCTTCAAAAAACCGTTTTTGGTGGTTTCCACTCCGAGTATGATGTTCTGTAAAACAGAAAAATTGTGCACGAGTTTAAAATGCTGGTGCACCATGCCTATGCCGAGCGAGTTCGCATCATTCGGGTTATTGATAGATACGACATCGCCATTCTTTTTTATCGTACCCTCCTCGGGCGAATAAAGGCCGAACAACACGCTCATCAAAGTGGACTTTCCGGCACCGTTTTCACCCAATAATGCGTGTATCTCCCCTTTTTTAAGTTGCAATGTGATATTGTCATTAGCAATTATTCCGGGAAATTTCTTCGTGATGTTTAGCATCTCGATTACATAATCCATGCTTTTGCTCCCTTCGTTAGTTTATAATTATCGCAAGAAAAACGAATCAAAAGAACCGTACATAATTATATTTATACACTGTTTACAACATTATATCAAAATAGGAACCAAATTTCAAACCTGACTTTCAATAATTTTTACAATTTCCGAAATAAAGTCACCGATGATGGGAAGGCTGCTCTTTGCAACCGCTTGTAAAATGTACCATAATAGTGCTCCGAGCACGGAGAAACCTATAGCCGCGCCCACGCCTCGAACGAGACCGAATATGAAAGCATTGCGTAGCAGGCGTTTCCTATCGCTTACAAACGCGATGTAATCTCGAAAATGTGATTTTTCGAGATTGAGTATTACGGTATCGAGTTTGCGCTCTATACGTAAAAGCATGCGCTCTAAAGTGTTTTTAGCCATACTTTGTAGTATTACCACTTTTTCTTCGCGTAATAGCTACGCGCAAAACATATTTTTTCTTGTCAAAATGCTGTTTGGAGAGTATCATATTCTTATGGAAAAACATCTTAACGTTGAGAATGCACTATCATCCTCTTCATTGATGCGCAAACTATGCGATGTTCTAGTGAAGGAAGGATGCAACGAAAACACGGATATAGTTGTCGGTGTATCGGGTGGAGTGGATTCCATGGTACTGCTTTATGCGTTATGCGCGCTATCCGATGAGGGAAAGGTTGGGCGCATTTTTGCTGCGCACCTTAACCATTCATTAAGGGGAGAAGAGTCGGAGCGCGATGCCAATTTTGTACTAAAGTATTGCGACGAGAATGATATTGCACTCTATACGAAAACCGTAGATGCACGCGCGGCCGCAAAAGAAAGCAAAACGGGGCTCGAGGACGGGGCACGCAAACTTAGGCATGCATTTTTGGAAGAAGCGCGCATTCACTTCGATGCGGATTTTATCGCGCTTGCACATCACGCACTCGACCAAGCCGAAACTGTGCTCTTGCACATGCTTCGCGGTGCGGGTTTAAAAGGGCTTACAGGCATGCAAACGGTAAACGGTTGCACCATGCGCCCGCTATTGAAAGTATCAAAGGAAGAATTGCTCCTCTATGCGGATGATAACCGTATTCCCTATGTGGAGGATAGCACCAATGCCGACCAAAGCATTAAACGAAACGGCGTGCGCCATTCGCTAATTAAGATGCTTGAAAGAGAGTATAACCCGAATATAGTGAATACACTATGCCGCATGAGTGCGCTTTTAACCGAGGATGAGCGCTACCTTTCATCAATCGCCAATGATGCAGTAATAAAGAGCAAAAAAGGAAATGGCTATGATGCTAAAATGCTTGCACAGCTTGATACAGCCGTGCAAAGCCGCGCGATACGAAGCATACTTGAGAGGGAAGGGCTATTATATGATACCTCAAATGCATGTGTAAACCGTGTTTGCGAACTCTTAAGTGCATCCACGGGAAAAAGGGTAACACTAAATCACGGTTATTTTGCGGTGATTGAATACGGCGTTTTTCGTGTACATAAAGGGGAAGAAACATCTCGCTACAGTGTCCATGTTGAGCT
>CAYJPI010000290.1:0-3546 GCA_964372005.1 uncultured Oscillospiraceae bacterium
CGAATTTGTACGATATAAAAACAAATATCCGCACCAGCTTTCGGGCGGACAAAGACAGCGTATTATCATCGCAATGGCACTTTTGTGTGGCGCCAAGATGATTATCGCAGATGAGCCTACCCGTAACCTCGATGTTACGATTCAGGCAGGCGTTTTGAAGCTACTAAAGGAACTGCAAAACAAATTCGACATCTCCGTTTTGTTCGTTGCAAACAACCTTGGGCTCGTGTCCATCTTCTGTGATGATATGGTTGTGCTCAAGGAAGGTAGCATATGTGAACGCGGCAATCCGCATGAAATTATGATGAATCCACAGCATGATTTCACGAAGATGCTCATAGGTTCCGTTACAGAGGATAAGAAGGAAGGCGAAGAGAAGAAATTCGTATCCGAAAGAGACGAACCTATATTGAAGGTTGAAAACCTAAAAAAATATTTCCCGATAAAGAGCAATAATCGCAAACTGAAAAACCTTTGCGTAAAGGCTTGCGATGATATCGACCTTACGATCGATAAAGGGGAAGTACTTGGTATCGTAGGTGAATCCGGTTGCGGTAAGTCAACACTGGTTAACACTATTTTGTTCTTGCATCCACCAACCGAGGGCAAAGTTATCTTCGATGGAGAGGAAATCTTCAAGCTTGATAAACACCGCCTTCGCGCTGCACGTAAAGACGTTCAAATCGTTTTCCAAGATCCGTTCTGGTCGCTCAATCCGCGTTGGACGATTAAGGAAATCATAGGCGAGCCGCTACGCGTTCATAAGAATCTCAGTACGGCCGAGTTTGAAGAGGCGGTTATGGATCTCGCGGAGATGGTAGGATTACAGCGCAACGATATCTACAAGTTCTCGCATGAGTTTAGCGGCGGCGAACGCCAGCGTATTGCAATAGCGAGGGCGCTTAGCGTTCAACCAAAGCTCGTCGTTCTCGATGAACCGACATCCGCCATTGATGTGTACTCTCAGTCCCAGATACTCACCCTTCTTGATGAGCTGAAAGTGAAAATGGGGCTTACGTACATCATCATCTCGCATGACCTTGGCGTTGTAAGTAACATGTCGGACAAGATTATCGTTATGTACTTGGGTAAAATTGTTGAAACTGGTGATTCAAGAACTTTGTTTGACAATCCCAAGCATCCATATACGATTGCATTGTTTAACGCGATTCCGGGGCTTCATGCCAAGAGTGTTGATGACCTGGTATCCGTTAAGGGCGAAGTTCCAAGCGCGATAACACCGCCCTCAGGCTGTAGATTCCATCCACGCTGCGAAAATTGTATGGATATCTGCTCGAAGGAAGAACCTGTTATGAGAGAAGTGGAAGGCCGAATGGTGGCATGTCATCTTTTCAGTGAACAGGCATAGTTAAAAGGCTTCTAAAGTGGCCATCGTTCATATGAACGATGGCCACTTTTATGCATTTTGACAAACAAAAACGGGGAGGATAAGCCCTCCCCATTAAATTGAATACTACATATTATCCATAGAATGTATACATGTTCTTTCCGGCATTCTTTGATTTGTACAGTGCATCGTCGGATTTTAGATTTAGCTCTTCAAAATCCAATCCATGATCAGGTATGACAACGATACCTGCACTTACGGATACATCGTTTAAGGATATATCACGTATTTGAATATTCTCCACACTTTCGATGATTCGCGCAACAACCTGTTCGATATTCTCGGTGCTACCCACATTACAAAGCAGGAGGATGAATTCGTCACCGCCCAAACGCCCCATAAGGTCGCCTGATCGCAATTTGCCTTTTACCGCACTTGCGAAAGCTTGCAAATACAAATCACCGGTATGATGGCCGTAGGTATCATTGATGGACTTAAAGTTGTCTACATCGAGCGATACAAGCGCATGCATCTGCCCATCATCGATAGGCCTTGCAAGGATTTCGGCTATCTTTTCCGTCACCGTGGCGCGGCTGAGTGTTCTCGTCAGGGCATCGGTTTCGATACTCATTTGCAAGCTGCTTGCAAGGAAATGGCTCGATTTCAATGCGGAAACGAGTTTAAGCTGGTTCTTGTGTGCTTGGATCATGGTGATACTGAAATACACCGAGAAGGAAAGCACAACAAAGAATGAGAATAACAGGGTATTAAAGTTAATCCTATCCGCCATATCTACGGTGACCTGGTCAAGAACAATACTTACTATGCACCATGCCGTTCCGGGCACGGGCATCATAATTGCTGTTCTTTCCTGCGAACCGCCGACTTTATATTTCAATACAGCAGTACCACCACTTAACATCTCTTCATGGATGGATGCGGGTGTGTAGCCGTTTTGAATGTCCAATGTGCCTATAAAATCGTACATATCTCCGCTTTGGAAAAGATTATTGCTGTCCCCGCTAAGCACAATTGGATTGCCATCAACCTCACACAGGTGGAAGAAAGCTTCGCCACCGAAGCTTCGAAGGTTCAAATGTGAGGCGAATGCATCGGTGAAGTACACACCATACAGCGTAGCTACCTGAACCCCTTCCTTATATATCGGCGTGGATAGGGCGATAAATTCTTTTTGTGTTTGTTCATCAAACATGGGGGGGAGGGTATCTACCTCGCCATATTCGTCGGGCGAGGATAGACTGTCCAGGTCGACAATTAGCGGATCACCGAAGAAATTATGAGGTACGGGGGAATTATTATAAGCTATATACATGCTATCGAGCGTTGAATATTCTGTGGAAAGCTGCATTACGCCAAGGGCATCCTCATGCGAAAGATCAGCGCTGGAGAGTATGCTCGCAGTGCTTAGTAAATCGTCCTGTGCACCATCGACGGTTAAAGTGATGGTGTTGGCAAGGCTTGTGGCAAGTTCAACATGAAAAACATCATTCATGCTTGAAACCTGAGTTTGGTTTTGCGAAACGAAAAGCATCACGGAAGCAAGCGCAATTATAGAAACAATTAGTCCACCCCAAAACAGACGGGATTTACGCACCTTTGCTTGCTCGCTCATGTCCACTATTTTATCAAAAGATGATTTGGCTTGGCCTGTGCTTTCGGACGCGTTTTGGAGATTCTCGCTCGAGACGAGATTCAATTCGTCAAGCGGCATAGGCTTTGAGAAGAAATATCCTTGAGAATACCGTATTCCGGCCGTTACGATGCGCTTTTGCATTGCGGCGGTCTCTACACATTCCGCGATAAGACCTACTTGCATACGCTTGCTTAAAAATAGAATACTATCGAGTATGCCATCATAACTTGCATCCGTACCGAGGTTCTCAGTCAAAGATCCGTTTATTTTGATATAATCGATTTTAAGGTTGCCTATTTCGATGAAATTAGAGTAACCGGCTCCGAAATCATCTATGGCGATCTTTGAGCCATATTGGCGAACGCGCTCAATAAAACTCTTAACCTCATCGCTACCGGCGTATTGTTCGGTTTCGACAAGCTCGAATATAAAATTCTCGGGGTGAGGGAGCTTATTAAGTATATCGAAAATCGTTTTTTGGAATTTTTCCGATTGAATATCGATTATCGATATGTTTATTGTAATGAGTTCATCACGATCTTTG
>CAYJPI010000291.1:0-3520 GCA_964372005.1 uncultured Oscillospiraceae bacterium
GTCATCAGTTTTTCAGTATTTATACTGCATTTTAAATAGAGACAATTATCGATTTGTTTGTCAAATTTTATTTTTGCATATGCCTTATTCTCTGCCTTGAAAGAAAATGATTCAAAAGTTATTTTCACAAATTGATTGGCAAAACTACTTAGACTCTTTTCCTCAAACGAACCGTCATAATAATAGGTGTTTTTTCGCCTTCAAACGGCACTTCATAAAAACCGTCCAAACAGAAACGCGCATCAAACGCAACGCTTAATATATCGCTTATTGAACGGTGATAATAATTTTGAAGCACAGGCTGTCCTTCAATTGCAATCCCTTTGTTGATGCAGCTCGTAAAATAATCCTCATTTTCATAGGTGAAGCAGGGATGATGCGTTGCAAAAACGAAAATTCCGTCATCAGCGAGCATATCATACACGGCATTCATAAGCGGTTTTATCGCCGAAATATCCATGATAGCCATGTTTGCCACGGCCTTTGTGAACGGCTTGTTTTGCCTAAGAGCGAGTAGTTGTGCCGTATCGGTAGCATCACAAACGAAAAAGGATACGCGATCGAGTACATCCGCACGGCGTTTTTTTGCAAGAGAAATCATTTTGCTGCTGTAATCAAACGCAACTACTCTCGCACCCTGCATGGCCATGCGCTGTGAAAAGTTTCCGTTTCCACAAGCAATATCCAAAACAAGATCCTCTTCATTAATTTCAAGCAGCTTTTCAACATTGGGCCTTACAATATCGCGATGAAAGAAGTTCGATTCATCGCCCATAGCATCATCCCAAAATTTCGCATTTTCTTCCCAAGCGTGAAGACCGTTATCTTGAAAATCCATAGAGTTTCCCCTTTCAAAAAATCTGATTGTAATATTCAATGTTTGCATTGAGTATATCACACTTTTTTATGCTTTTCATCTTAAAGAGATGCCGAAGCCGATGGCACACGTCGCAAAGAGCAACGCGCTCGCAACAGCAAACATCGGCGCGACGAACAAGCTCGCTGTCAAACAAATAAGGGTGGAAACCATTCCGAACCCGGAACGCGCAATTCATGGAGCATCTTCAGATACTCTGATTGTTTTCCATCCTCAAAACGAATGGTGTTTACGATGTGATTTGGCATGTGATCCTCCTTTTTTGTAAATTAAAAGCCCCTACCGTAGGTTGGCAGGGGATTAGCTGTAATGCAGGTATCATCCTATTCAAAATAGAATAAGTCCTCGAACTTCTTATCAAGGGCGATGCAAAGTATCAGTGCGAGCTTTGCGGTTGGGTTAAACTGCCCCGTTTCGATGGAGCTTATGGTATTGCGCGAAACGCCTATCATTTGCGCGAGTTGGCTTTGCGATAAATTCTTCTCCGCACGCGCTACTTTGAGTCTGTTTTTTAGTACAAGCTTATCATCCATATTATAAGATCACTCCCATTACGTCGAACAGTAGGTATGCAGTCAAAAGTGCTATTGCCGCTGCACTCAAGATTACGCCCCACACCAAGTTCAACTTTCGCTTGTTTGCGGTGTATTTGCCGATGTTTTCCGCACCTTGGTAAGCACAAATCATGCTGAAAGGCACATTGAGATTGTTGCCGCCCGCAAAAATGTATATTGCGGCAAAGGCGAAAAATGCAAGGCTCAAGCCTATTACTCCATACGACATTCCCTTGTTTGCAATAAATTTTACACCCTCATCTTCTTTTTCGGCACGGCTCTTTTTCAAAATTTCATCCCTGTTCATAGCATTTCTCCTTTCGGTTACCTCTACAAGTATTATTGTATTTTTGCAAAGTTTTATTTGCAAGATAATAATACCATGCTCCAAGTTTACTTGTCAAGAGTTTTTTGCAAATAAAACTTGGCAGGGAGATGCGCTATTCGGGATTTGATTTTCATCTTACCATTTCCCTAAGCTGTTCTTTCACAAACTCTAAATCACCATTAGATAAAATCGGAATAAGCGCGTTGATTTCGCTGATTTCCTTGTCCCACCATTTGAATTTGAGCATTAGGTCAATGAGTTCATCGTCGAAGCGTTTACGAATGGGCTTTGCAGGATTCCCCACAACGATTGCGTACGGCTCTACATCACTCCCAACAACACTGTTCGTGCCAATAATTGCCCCGTCCCCAATGGTAACACCTGCGAGAATGGTTGCGTTTTGGCCGATCCACACATCGTTGCCCACAGTGGTGTCGCCTTTTAGCGGAAACACAGAAAGAGGCGGAACATCTTGCTCCCATCCTTCCAAAATATAAAATGGAAATGTGGAGACTGCATTCATCTGATGGTTCGCACCGTTCATGATGAACGTAACTCCCGATGCAATCTGGCAAAACTTGCCGATGACGAGCTTGTCGCCGTAAAAATCATAATGATGTGTTACGTGCTTTTCAAAATCCTTATCCGAAAAATACGTAAAATCCCCCACTATGATGTTGGGGTTTGTAATCGTAGGCTTCACATAGGTAACGGTATCAAAGCCGGGAACGGGATAAATTTTGTTAGGATCGGGGAGGTTTTTCATAGCGTGCTCCTTCATTCAATCGGCAATCCATTCATCTTCAAAAAGCTGAGTTTATCCATTGGGGTCATGATTTCACCTCAATATTTTGTCCATAGTTTTTCCCTTGGCAAGCTCATCCACAAGCTTATCAAGATATCGGATTTCTTTCATAATCGGTTCTTCAATTTCCTGAATCTTCACGCCGCAAACAGAACCTTTAATGAGGTTGCGGTTCGGATTCGGCGAAGGCGCCGACCTAAAGAAATTCTCCATATCCACGGAGGCATCCATGTTGCGCAATTCTTCATCGGTATAGCCCGTAAGATAGCAAATAACCTCGTTCACTTCCTCAGCGGTGCGCCCCTTTCTTTCGGCTTTGTTAACATAAAGCTTGTACATTTCGTTGAACTTAAATTCGTATATGTTATGCCCACTCATTTGTGTATCCTCCTTGCTTGTACCTATGTGTCAAGCATACCATAGATAAGAGGAAAAAAGAAGCCCCCGACCGCCACATGCAATCTAGGGCAAAATTCTATAGGCTTATTACTCAAAGTTCCTTCCCCTCACAACCTCCAAACAACGCATGAGCCATCCCAATTTCCTCCCAAGGTAAATACTCTTTCCCAAAGTGGCCGAAGTTGGTCGTGTCGGAGCACCGGATTTTCTTCAAAATCCGGTATTTCAGCAAGGAGATATGTCATCGCCTTGACGATGACCACCATAATATCGGCTGATATAGCCCCAATTCTTCACGGATTACGGCAGGGCGGCAGTCGAAAACTTCTTCTATTGCCGTGATGAGTTCTGCATCGCTCACAACACCTGTACCGTATGTGTTGACCGTGATCGCAATCGGTTCGGCCACGCCTATTGGGACGGAATTGAGAGCGCCCTGTGGGCGATGAAGCGAAATGCAGTCCCAGTGAGCAACAAGCAATATAAGCGTAAGCGAAATAGTGCGCCGATTGCGAACTGAGTGCGAGCGACACAAGGCATCGCTTCGCAAGCCCTGC
>CAYJPI010000292.1:0-3510 GCA_964372005.1 uncultured Oscillospiraceae bacterium
CTACCGCTTGTCGGAGGAGTGCCCTGTGCAACATAGCCTGTGGATACATAGCCCTCAGTGCCGTTTGCGGTTACCTTGTAGAAGCCGCTCTCCGAACCGTGGATGGTGAGGGGGGTGTAAAGGTTCAATGTACCGATCTTGGTGTTGCCCGAGGTTGTGGGAGCATTGCGGAAGTTTACATAGCTGTTGCAGTTAGCGATGTAACCTGCTGTACCCGTGGAAGTTGTACCCGAGGTAGAACCGGAGGTAGACCCCGAAGTTGTGCCCGAGGTAGAACCCGTAGTGGTTGTAACGGTAACGCCTTCAGCGCTACGTACATTTGTTACGGTGTTCTGGGGGATGTAAGCGCGAGTAACGGTACCTGTCGTGATGATCTGGTAGAAGCCGTTTGCCTGCGCAGTGATGCTTACGGTTACGCCCGAGCTTACAGTACCGAGCTGCTTGCCTGCGGTGCTTGTGCTGTCGTACATGGGTGTTGCGGTGGTTACCGTTCCGTAGAAGGTAGCCGCAGAGGTGTTAGCCATTGCAGGTGCGCACAACGCGATAGCCATAACGAGGCTAAGTGCGAGCGCAAATGCGCGTTTTGTCGTGAGTAGTTTCTTCATTGTAGGTTTGTTATCCTCCTTGAATGTTACGCTTATTTATGAAAAAGCCTATAGCTTATTCAACGATTAAAGTTACGCTTCGTCATTCGCCGCGATTTCGCCGTCAACGCATTTGAGGAAGACGAACAAGCGGGAGTTAGCGGTTGCGGAGTCGTAGTTTGTGCCGCAGGTAACGATGGTCATCAATTGATCGTCGGACGTTACATTAACGTTAAAGTCGATCTGCGAGCGAGCGACCTGCCCGTCGATCCAACGTTGTACGGTGGAATCGTTGCTCGAAATATTGTAGTTCCAGTTGTTACGCAAAGTGGTGATGGACTCGTTCGCGCTTACTTCATACATCGCGTATACTTGCCACTTCTCTTTGCCGAACACGGAGATATCCCATACGGAATTTTCGCTTGCCCAGTCATCATGCTTGGAGCCGAGGGACTCGCCGCACTGGTCTGCCTGGCAGTAGTTGTAGCCGAGTGCCGCTTCTTGCATGTGGTGCATCTCATGGAAGCCGGTTTCGGACTTACGAAGGTTATGGCCAAAGATAACCACATTCTTGGTGAGCTTGTTAACAAAGGGGTACACACCCTCAAGCGAATCGGATTTGTTGATGTTATGGTCGGCATAGTACCAGTTCGAGGCATAGAGTATCGGATATTCGATGTTGGTATCTGGCACGGAAATCCAGCCGATGGTGTCATCATTCTTGGCATATGCCTTTGCGATTTCATCCGCATTTACGTCGGTTTCGGGATTGGTGCCGGCCGCCGTTACACTGCTTGCCGCAAGTGCGCTTGCAGAGCCGAAAAGCATCAAAGTTGCGAGGCCGAAGGATACGAGTTTCTTTTTGTTGATCATGGAATATTCCCCTTTCATAGTAAACATCATTATTTCCTGCCGCATGCGGCTAAAGGTTACTTTTCTGCTTTGTCGTCATCATCAAACTCAAAGGCACTGCGTGGCGCCGGAGGCTGATTGTTTGTACGATTCTTCTTTGCCTTTTCACGATCCGTCATTCGAAGTGCACTAACGAACATAATTCCGATTACGATCATGCTCACTATCCACAGTACCATCGATATCGTGCGCATCGTGGGGTCGAGCACGCTCATGCCGGTGGTGGGGTCAACCGTGCTCGCGTTCATATCGATAAGTCCGGTTGCGAGCATCAAAGGGCCTAGCACGAAGCAGAGTATGCGCATGGTTTTCTTGTACTTTTCTTCCATGCCTTTTTTAACATTGTTGGTGGTGTAAATTTGCCCCTTATTCATTACCGCCATATATAGCAAGTATATAGCGATACAAACGTAAAACATTCCAAAAAAACTGTTCATTATCTTCCTTCCTCATGTTACCCGTTCTTTACGGGTCTACGCACACAATTGTATCAGCTTTGTGCTATCTTCGCAAGGCACATGACGGCTATATTGCCCTTGTTCAAAAAAAATTTGCTTTTTTATGGTGTCAAAAAAGTGTTCTACGAACACCTTTTTGAGTTTTCCACGCCATTCCCCTCTCGCTACGCTCCCGGGCGGGGAATGACGCAAAGTACAAAAACGTCCCGTTTTTGCCCGTTTTTGATGCACATGTCGTATGGTGGTGTTTGTGCCGTAAGCCAAACACATTATCATTACTGAAATACTCGAAATCTATGATTTCGGGTGCAAAAACGATTAAAGCCTTTGCCAAGCTATGCAATTGCTGCAACAGTCACTTTGAGTCTTAGTACTATTTCTTCTTTTTTTGTGTGCTTTTGTTCACAGTGGGTTTTCCCGCATTTTCCTCTTCATCATCGAAGAAGAAGGCTGCGCGCGGCGCAACATGCTGTGCAATGGCGTTTTTCTTCGCCCTGTCGGTTACCGCTTGGTTGAGTATAAACATCGCAAACAGCACGGTGAGCGTGAATATCGACACGTAAAGCGAAATGTTACCATACACCATAAACATCGGGTCGGTATCCGTGCGGCCTATCGCAAGTATCCCCATTATTCCGAGGAAAATAAGCCCCAGCGATGCAAGTAAGAAACAGATTCGCATCCACTTCTTATACAGTTCTTCCTTTCCCTTTTTGATGAAGCGATGTGTGAATATCTTATATGTGCCTCGAATCGCGCCATATAGTAGGTATGCGGCAAGAAAAAACTGAAATAATGACCATGCGATGTTTATCATAAGCTTGTATTCTCCCTTAATATTATAATGTTTCGATTTTACCATAAATAGAGGTGTTTGTAAATGTTTTGCTATATGGTATCGCCACGCATCATGGCGACAAGTTGCTTTGATATATTTTTTATGTTATACTAAATCAAGCACGTAGAAAAAGGAGAAGTATTTTATGATAACAAAACCTCGGGATCTACTCGATTATGTAAGTGAGAATGATGTAAAGTTCATCAAGCTTTCATTCATCGATTTATTTGGGCGCATGAAGAATATTTCCGTGCTCGCGGATGAACTTAAGCGCGTTATCGATGGCGGCGCAAGCATCGATACATATGCAATAAAGGGACTTTCGCATTATACGGATAAGGATTTATATCTCTACCCCGACTTGTCAACGGCCTCGCTTCTTCCTTGGCGGCCGCAACAGGGGCGCGTGGCGCGCGTTCTTTGCGATATCGCGGATGCAAAAGGAGTTGGCGTTGAAGAATCCACGCGTAAAATGCTAAAGGATACTCTATGTGAAGCGAAGAAGATGGGCATCACATTCGATGTGGGCTTTGAAATTGAGTTTTATCTTTTCAAGTTGGATGATAATGGCGAACCCACGATGCAACCGCTCGACCATGCCGGATACCTCGATGCCGCGCCCTTCGATAAGGGGGAAAATATCCGCCGCGAAATCACGCTTACGATGGAAAAGATGGGCATAGTACCCGAATGCTCCCACCACGAAATGGGACCCGGG
>CAYJPI010000293.1:0-1612 GCA_964372005.1 uncultured Oscillospiraceae bacterium
ACATGCGCTACACAAAGGAAAAATTCGTGATTACAAAAAGTTCAATCGCGATTGCGGTGGCAACATCAGCCACATTTTTGACGCATATTTTCGCCGTTGCAAATACAACTGCCGCCAACGCGATAGTGTTGCAGTATGCCGCTCCCGTGTACATACTGCTTTACGGAATGTTGGTACAAAAGAAGAAGTCGCGCCGAAGTGATTACATGGTAGTAGGGTTTACCGTTATGGGTATAGTGCTCTTCTTTGTAGACCAGCTCGGCTCGGGCAGCATCGTAGGCAATATAGTAGCTGTAATAAGCGGTTTCTTCTTTGCCGGCACTTTCATCTTTACCGCCGATATCGAATCGCACGAACGCGTGAGCGGGCTAATGCAATCGCATTTGCTTACCGCGCTCATTGGACTTCCGTTCTTGCTTACGGAGAATGTAATCCACGCAAACGATATCCTCATCGTCACGATTATGGGCATAGGGCAGCTGGGAATACCCTACATATTGTTCGCGATTGCGCTTAAGCATTGTCCGCCTTTAAGCGCCAGCCTCCTTGCGTCTCTTGAACCGATATTGAATCCTGTGTGGGTGTTTTTGTTTATAGGTGAAACTCCCGGCATAATGTCGATCGTCGGTGCTGCAATCGTAATTGCGGCCATAACCACACGCGCCGTGATGGACGCTAACCAGGCGAAGCGAGCGGCCTTGGCGAATTCGACGGGCTAGATATGTTTTACATGTGCTACACATGCTATTAGCAAAGAACCAAAAAGCCGTTACGATCACATGGATCGCAACGGCTTTTTCTAATAATTTACGCGATGAATCGCGTGAAATTATTTGATTTCGATGGTAGCGCCAACAGCCTTGAAAGCTTCGACGAGCTTCTCGCATTCTTCCTTGGAAACGCCTTCTTTGATGGGCTTGGGAGCGCCATCGACGAGTTCCTTTGCTTCCTTGAGGCCAAGGCCGGTAGCTTCGCGAACAACCTTGATAACCTTGATCTTCTCGGAACCGACATCCTTGAGGATAGCGTCGAACTCGGTCTTCTCCTCAGCGGACTCTGCAGCACCTGCAGCGGGGCCTGCAACAGCAACAGCGGTAGCAGCGGCGGATACGCCAAACTCTTCTTCGAGTGCCTTTACGAGCTCGGAGAGCTCAAGCACGGACATCGCCTTAATATCGGCAATCAATTGATCTTTATTCATTGTTATTTCTCCTTATAAATTTGTTTGTTCAATTTTAGTAGTTTACCCGTAACTTATTCTGCTGCGGGAGCTTCCGGTGCGCCTTCTGCGCCCTTCTTCGCGATCTGATCGAGCACGATAGCGAGGCCGGAAATGGGGGACATCATGCTGCCGAGCAAGCGTGCGATAAGCACTTCGCGCGGGGGCAGATCTGCGATGGCATTGATGGTTGCTTCATTCTCAACCTTGCCTTCTACGATACCGCCTTTGATGACGCATTTCTTCGTCTTCTTAATGAATTCTTTAAGAATCTTAGCGGGAGCAACTGCATCTTCATAACCGAATGCGAAGGCGCTGGGGCCTTTAAGCATTTCGTTGATGGATGCATCGATGCCGGCCTTTTCAGCCGCACGCTGTACGATGCCATTCTTG
>CAYJPI010000293.1:1696-2822 GCA_964372005.1 uncultured Oscillospiraceae bacterium
AACAACATATTCAACGCCTGCTTTGCGCATCTCGTTACGAAGGTTCGTAACCTCTTCCACCGTCAAACCGCGATAATCGTAGAGTACGATGGACTTCGCTTTTTCAAGCTTCTCCTGTATCTCGGCGACCTTGGCTGCTTTCGTTTCAATGTTCTTAACGTTTGCCATGGTTTCACCTCCTTCTTCCAAAAGATAATAAATATAAAAAGATCCCTCGCGCCAAAAGACGGAAGGATGCAAAATCGGACATATGCCTCGATAATTACGGCCTCGGCTGGATATTAAGCGCTTCATTTGAATGCGCACCGGCTGTCTATGGCGTAGTATTCACTTTTCACGGACATCATTGTAACACGAAACGCCCCATCGTGTCAAGAGGCGTTTCGTTTTTTCATTATTGATTTGTTTACCAAGGCCTTCTCGCATGGACGAAATGGTCTTCCCAGTATGATGTCAAACAGCTTCTTCTTACAACTTCGCCATTGGAGCTCGATGCATCGATCATCTCTCCATTACCTATATAGATGCCCACATGCCCAACCTTGGAATAAGAGTTATTGTAGAAGAACAATAGATCCCCCTTTTCAAGTTCACTTGTGGAAAGTTCATCTATCTTCTCCCAATCATCAACTCCCGAATAGCCCGCTGCATTCAAACGCCTGCGGTTTGAGCCTGCTTCCTTAAGTGCATAGTACACGAGGCCAGAGCAATCAAATGAGTCGGGCCCTTCATCGCCGAGAATGTAAGTGCTGCCCAAAGCATCTTTGGCAACGTCTATCATCGTGTCAATATTCGCGGCTCTTCGCTCTTGGTTTTCTACATCGGGATGAGCTTTCGCATCATCCGAGTAGATCATATCGAAAGTATGCGGCCCTGCTATTCCATCCGCAGAAAGTCCGTTTTCGCGTTGGAAATCTTCCACCGCCTGTGATGTCTCCGTGCCGAAATATCCTGTCGCTTTAGATAGATAACCTAAATCGATGAGCTGGCGCTGGAAGTTATCGACGTCCGTACCCTCAAAACCTTCCTTTAGCATGTAGCTCTTTGCGTCATCCGAGTAGATCATGGCAAGTGTTTCCACGCCTGCCCATCCATCCTGCTGCAATTCATGTTGGCGTTGGAAGAG
>CAYJPI010000293.1:2832-3499 GCA_964372005.1 uncultured Oscillospiraceae bacterium
TGCAGGGCCGAACAACTCAGTCGGAACATCGTCGTTCATGAAGCCCAATTCCATTAATCGGGATTGCAAATCCGCTACCTCCGGACCTTCCGCACCACGGCTAAGGGTGGGGTCAGGCGTTGGGGTAGGCTCAGGGGTGGCCACCATCGGTTCGGGTGTTGCACTTAGGCTCATGGTTGCATCCCCCACGGGAGCGACGCGCATGGCCGCGGCGGGGCTGTCAAGCGATATGGTGCCAAGCTCGCTGGTGGAAGCATCCGCTTCTTCTGCGCCGGGCAACATCAATAACACCAGTAGTCCAAGCACAAGTGCGCCGCTCGTTCCCATCACAGCATATCGTACGCCTGCGGACAATGAAAGTAGCCATGTCTTTGTACGTTCATACCCACGCATAATCGCCATGATGACATTGTACATCATGCGCCTTGCCGTATGTGATGCGCCCGAGCGCCTGCGTCTTTTCTTTCGTTGCATTACAGTATCTCTCCGTTTCTTGTATCGCTCGCAAGGCGATATGTGCATTACTAAGCTATACTTATTTTATCCCTTTTCGTGTAAAATGGCAAACATAACATGCAAATATTTATCTCATGTTCATAAACAAGGATCAAGCTTATGAAATTATTTTCGAATATTGTAAAAAAAATTGAAAAAACTATTGCTTTTT
>CAYJPI010000294.1:0-3491 GCA_964372005.1 uncultured Oscillospiraceae bacterium
TAAAAAAGTTCTTCACCCTGTGGCTCTCGACGAATCCGCACTGCTTATAAAATGACAAAGTCAAAGGACTGTCGCCGGTTCCGACGATTAAACGCTGATATGTGTTTCTATAGTTGTCAATGACAAAGGAGATGAGTTGCTTTCCGTAGCCCTTTCTTTGATGTTTAGGCGCGGTTGCGATGTTTTTGATTTCAAGCGTAGAATCACCCTCATCAGTTACAACGCATATGGCGACCGCCGTGCCATTATCATATAGCGCATACATTTCGCCGCGCTCCAAATATTTATCAATCATGCTTTCTTGCTCGTCCGCAAGAAGAAGCAAATCGAGAAATTGTTTTTTTTTGCTGTTATCTTTTTGATCATACCTTCATAGCTTTCGTTGCGATGCTTGATTTGATATGCTTATCGAGCACTTCTTGATTACAAATATCCTCGTAGAAGCCCGTTATCGCAAAACCGACGGCTGTTTGTCCGCCTATTAGGGTATCGAGCGTGTGTCCGTACTCCAAAACATCATTATTGGCGATGCGCTTTTCGAGATCGTCTTTCGGCAATTGCTCTACGTCGGAATAGGGTATCGTATTTGCAACCGTCAAAATGCCGTTATCGAAATCATCCATATCAAAAAGATAAAGAATCGGATTGATGAACCCCGAAAGCAACTCGCCGCCTTTCTTTAGCACGCGATAGCATTCCCGCCATACAGAGTTGGGATCGGGTATGAAGCAATTTGAAATAGGATGAAAGATCATATCGAAGCTCTCATCCTTAAAGATAGATAAATCGCACATATCGCCTTTTATAATTTCGATATCGAGATTTTCGCGCTCCGCCACCATTCTATCGCCGGCAAGTTGATTTTCGCTGATATCCATTACGGTTACAATCGCCCCCATCGCGGCAAAAACCGGGGCTTGTTGTCCACCGCCGGAAGCAAGGCATAAAACCTTCTTGCCTTTTATCGGTGTATACCAATCTTGCGGCACAGCCTTTGCATTCGTGAGTAAAATCTCGGATATGCCTTTTCTTGCATCCTCAATTATTTCGGAAGAAACGGGTCGCGACCATTCCTCAAGCCCTGTGCCTTGCACCTTATCCCATGCCTTGCTGTTGTGATTTGTGATATCCATGATGCTTGCTCCTTATAACTAAAAATGACTTTCTTCTTGGCATTGCAAAACCTTTTTCAAGTCAACGAAATACTGCCTTTGCTGTTTCTTGAGGAATTTGCCTATGAGCGGCGTTAGAAAAATGTTCTTCGATCTAACTTTTTCGGTGAAATCCAAAGTGGTTTTCCCATCGTGCTCATGAAAAATTCCAATCCAATGCCCCTCGATATTTTTGTTTTCCAAGTCAAATTCCCATTGTTTATGATGCTCCTTGAAAGTGGTTTTAAACATAGTTCTAAATCCACCTTTGGCGTATTCAACAAAATTTGTTTCATCTATGACTTCAACTCTATCTATATCACTTCGCCATGACTGATCAGATAGGTTCGTCACAACGCTCCAAACCTTCTCAATGGGGCATAAGAATGTTACTTTCACATTGGCTATGGTCATGCTTGGTTTCCTTTCATCATCGGATTAATGCAGGAGGGGGAGTGCTTATAACCGTAATCAAAACCCCGCACTCTTCGCAATATGCCGTTTCGGGCTTTGACTTCGACAAAAATCCAACCTTGTAAACCTCATCCATTACAATTCCGCCGCTACCTTCGATGCCTTTTTGAGATAATAGTGAGCCACTCATCTTTGCACCTTCAGGAAGCCAATATACTCCGTGCGATGCAGGTGCGTGGATTTGACCGATTTTCATCGGTTGATTGCAATATGGACACTTCATAGTTAGTGTACCTCTTTTTCCTCCGGCTTCATCACCAAACAGCGCCTACCTTTGCTTCTTTCTCCGCTTCAAAAACACCACAATCCCAACCACAACTGCCGCCACCACAACGGCAATGGTTATGATGGAAACAATCGACAAACTCGAAGTAACGAAGATAGCGGTCGGGCCGTCCGCGCCACCGATAATTCCTATGCTTGAATCGCTCATGGATGGTCTCCTTTGATTTAATATTTGAAGGTAAATCTACATACGCATTATACCACACTTCCAAGAAAAAACGAAGCCCCCGACCGCTCCACGCAATCGAGGGCAAAATCCCATAGGCTTACTACTCTAACTTCTCCCTCTCACCACCTCCAACAACGCATGAGCCATCCCAATTTCCTCCCACGGCAAATACTCTTTTCCGAAGTGGCCGAAGTTGGTCGTGTCGGAGAAAATCGGCTGATAAAGCCCCAATTCCTCGCGGATGACGGCAGGGCGGCAATCGAAAACTTCTTCTATCGCGGTGACGAGTTCGGTGTCGGAAATTACGCCCGTGCCGTATGTGTTGACGGTGATCGCAATCGGTTCGGCCACGCCGATTGCATATGCAAGCGACACAAGGCAACGCTTCGCAAGCCCTGCCGCGACTATGTTCTTCGCGATATATCTTGCCATGTATGCGCCCGAACGGTCGACCTTAGATGAGTCCTTCCCAGAAAATGCGCCGCCACCATGAGGCACAAGGCCACCGTAAGTGTCGACCATGAGTTTGCGCCCTGTGACGCCCGTATCGGCATCGGGGCCGCCGAGCACGAAGCGGCCTGTCGGGTTCACGAGTATCTCGATATCGTCGCTCAGTTGATAGTCCTTTAATGCCGCGAACACTACGATTGCGCGGATTTCTTGGTCGAGTTCGGCGAGATCCTTGTCCTCGTCATGCTGAACGCTGACAACGACATTCGTGATTTCCTTCGGGCGGCCGTTCTCATAAAGCACCGAAACTTGGGCTTTTCCATCCGGTTTTAACCCCTTGATGATGCCCTCATTTCGCGCCACCGCGAGCATTCGCGTGATGTTATGCGCAAGAACGCACGGGGTGGGGAGCATTTGCTCGTTCTCATCCGTCGCGTAGCCGTACATGATTCCTTGGTCACCTGCTCCTTGGTCGTCGGGGTCGTCATCAGCATCTACACCGATAGCGATGTCCGGGCTTTGCGTGTGGATGAGCACCTCGACCTCATATTCCTCGGGGTCGTAGCCGACCGCTTCAACGACTTGACGCGCTACCAATTCAATGTCGGGAAGCTCAAGAGTGGTTATTTCTCCTGCAATGACGATTTTTCCGTAAGTCGCGAGAACTTCGACAGCAACACGCGCGTTTTCATCGTCCATGAGACACTCGTCGAGAATCGCGTCTGCGATAAGGTCACAGAGCTTGTCGGGATGTCCTTCGCATACGGACTCAGCGGTGAAGATAGATTGGTTGGTTTTTTTCATATTGGTTTCCTCCTGTTGTACTTTATTTTTTTGTGACAAAAAGAGCATCACTAAAGATACTCCTTGCAAATCGAACTCCTGTTCATGCGCCATATTTAGGCGGTTTCTACTCATCCTCCAACTCATCAAATTCAAACAATGCGATGTAAGTTATGTTA
>CAYJPI010000295.1:0-3474 GCA_964372005.1 uncultured Oscillospiraceae bacterium
CGAAAATGGAATTATCGGCACGGGTGTTGTTTCAGAGGACAACAAAGATGTTTTCCGAGTGGTTGATGCGGGTGGTTCGCCCTCCGCTGTTGGAGAAACTGGTTGTTTCATCGATTCATCCGTGTCGTTCGGATTGATTCGCGGCGGGCATGTCGATGCTACTGTGCTTGGAGGACTCGAGGTGGATGAAGAGGGGTCTTTAGCTAACTGGATCATCCCCGGGAAAAAAATGCCCGGCATGGGCGGTGCGATGGATTTGCTGGTAGGCGCGAAAAGCGTTATCGTTGCCATGGAGCACACAGCGCATGGTAACCATAAAATACTAAAAAAATGCCGCCTTCCTTATACGGCGGTGAAATGTGTAAATAAAGTTATAACCGAAATGGGAGTAATTAAGGTTACCGAAGATGGCTTGGTTTTGGAGGAGTACAACACGGAATATACATTGGAAGAAATCCAAGCCGCCACAGAGGCGAAGCTTATTACATCGCCAAACTTAAAACCTATGGAATAAGTTCAATCTCGGTTATGATTGCCTTCTTTGCATTTTGCGCCAATTTATAAAAGCATACATATCGTTTACGAAGAAGGTGATGAAGCAAACCACAACCGATAAGTAGGCGATATTTTGCATAGTGGCCAATACCCACAGCACAATAAGCACTAGATCGTTTACGGCATAGCCTATCGCATAAAAAGCACTCCTTTTGTATGTGAGAAAAGCGGCTATGAAGGATGTTGTAACCGACAATGTGCTCGGGATAATATTGGCTGTATTAAAATAGGACAGTATGAAGTAGAATGCGATGGTTACAGGCACGCTCGATAACCAAACAATCATCCAATCCTTGCGAGATAGTTTATTAACCCTTACCTCGGATTTGCTTTCGTCGTAAGGGTTTTTCATCCACGATATCAAGGAAAATATGGACATTGGAAGCGTCATGCCGACATATGTTATCATCTCCCCATAATAGGAAAAAGTGAAGGATATAATGCCGTAAAGAATGCTAAAGGCAATCATCAAAAGCTGACCGAAAGGATTCCCCTTGGCGCAATATATCAAAGACGTTACGCCGATTAAGGAAGCTATGAGTGTAAAGTAACCACTTCGATCAAAAATAGAAAAAGAAAGAACTATCAAAAAAGCTGAGCCAAGCCATAGAACATACTCTAACTTGGAAAAATACTTTAATGATGATTCTCTCTTATTTAATGTACTCACGGTTTAAAACCTGTATCTTTCATGGTTTAAGGCTTGTGCAATGATTGCACAGCGCGTTCATTGTAACATATGAAACATGCTATGGCAAGCCCACAAAGAATACATCCGTAGATACATAAGTGATTCCCTCTATGGATCTATATGTGTCCTCATAAATTGCTATTTTTTCGATGAGGTCGCCATCTTTGGTGTAGTATGATTTATATGTGGTGCTTGTTTTGCCGAGTCGCTCCTCCCTTTCCACCTGCGAAGTTTGATAGGGGAGTGACTCGTCAAGGCGGATATCGGTGCCGAGCGCAGGCAAAGTGCTCGTTTGCTCGGAAGACACCGTTATGTACATACCGTCATCAAGTGGAATCCCATACATATCTACGGTTAAGGTATGATCTTCCGTTGTCTTTGCACTAATTACGATAGTACCGGCACTTGAGTTTACGAATTTAAGATTTGGCCCTCCGGTTGAAATTGTAGCATCGCGCCCAATATCCACATATGATACAGGCCAACTGTGCGGTTTTCGCTCGGTTATTGTAAGGTCGCTGAGCAGTACCGCGTTAAACAATGTTGAACTTACTTGGCAAACGCCGCCGCCGTATTCTTGTTCGTATTTTCCGTTAACAATCCCCGGTGCTTCCCTCCAGCCCGTATCCCCATTCCTTGGGCCGAGGGTCGCATTCATGTCAAACTCTTCTCCCGGCTCGAGAAACACCCCATCGATTAGAGAAGCCGCTTTTTCTACATTGTACACTCGCCCCGCGGCATTAAGCGGGTCTCTATCGTAGGAAGTTTCATACGAAGCGACAAGTTGATACTCCTCTTCGGCCATCTTCTTGGTGTATTGCGCTTGGATTGGTGATGCATCTATTTCATGTGTGGTTTTTCCGCCCGTACTAACACCATCTTCGACGGCAAGCAATATCGAATCGGCACTTACTTTTTGCCCGTCTTTTTCATCGGTAAATGCAAAAAGCGTGTCCTTCTCGTATGACACCGTAGCATCTATAGCCGGGAATGAAAATGAGTCGGCAATACGCGAAGCTTCCTCCATGAAGGCGCTCTCATTCACTTTAAGCGTAAGTGGAAAAGCGCGAGTATCCTCGCCAATAGGCTTATACTGGGACAAATAGCTGGCTTCTCTAAGCGCGTTTTCTATATCAACGGTAAGTGGGATATCGTTCCCGCTTAAAACATATGGCTGGTTATTCTCGCATGAAAGCGTAATTTCGATATCGGCGCGTTTAAGGGATATGCTCTGCTCGAGCAGAATACGGGCGGAGCTTATTTTCATCCTAGATACATCGACATTTCCGATCATTATATCCTCGCCAAGAATAAAATCCTCTTCGGGAATGCTACCCTGTGGTGTTGACATGCATCCGAAAAACAACATCATAATGCATGTAATAAATGTACATATCCTCAGTTTTTTCATAATTCACCCCATGTTTCTTTCTTGTTCTATATTTCCTTGTTTCAAACAAAATTATTATGGTAAATTATGAAAACAAATAAAAATTACGAAATAGTTATTTTATATTTACATAATGAGATATATATGTTATCATCCCTTTGTAGGTAAAAACGTCTGGGGTGGTTGGGGGCAATACACAGCAGACTTTGTGTGATGCATGCTTCTGGCTGTATAATTCCGGAGGAATTTCAATTGACTTGGTTAGTGAAAAACAAAATACCTGTGATATGTGCAGGTGCGGCTTTAGTGGTGGCACTCGTTTTGGTTGTGGTTTTGGGAGGGCAAAGTACTTCAGCAAGTTTAATGCGCCTCGAAAAAGCGCAGGGCGATGTTGTATTGATGTCAGGCGATAACGAACAATTGGTTATCGAAGAAGGAATGCGGTTGTTTTCAGGCAATTCGCTTTCAACTCAAACGAAAAGCTATGCTTATATCAGCCTAGACGATAGCAAGGCCGTTAAGCTCGACTCGGAATCATCATGTGTTTTGGAGCAGGATGGAAGGCGACTTAATGTTAAAATCATGGAGGGTAGCATTTTCTTCAATGTTACACAGCCGCTCGATGAGGACGAACTGTTCGACATTCGCACATCCACCATGGTTACGAGCATACGAGGTACATCAGGGTACGTCACGCAAGTGTCGGACGATGTGTCGGAATTCGTGCTCCTTACAGGTAAGGCGGAGGTTTGGAACACCGATGATTATGATGACGGCGCCGAGTCGGGATTGTTTCTCGAACCCGGACAAAAAGCACGCTCTACAACCGTTGACGGTG
>CAYJPI010000296.1:0-3457 GCA_964372005.1 uncultured Oscillospiraceae bacterium
GAACGGATCTTGGGTTGCCTTCCACCATGTGCGCTACAAAGGCTTTCGGTGATCAGGGTGCATCGTATCTCATGAGCCTTGTGATATTCATCGCACAGCTCGGTTGGTTCGGCGTACAAACGGCGACATGTGCCGTCGCATTCAACACGCTAATGCAATACTTCGGCGTGACATTCCCGTTCTGGCTCAGTTGCATTATCTGGGGCGCGGTGATGCTCTTTACCGCCGTGTACGGCTTCAAGGCGATGAAGATACTCAACTACATCGCTGTTCCTGCGCTCATCATCATGTGCGTGTACGGCCTCATCTATGCCATCAATAATGCAGGATGGGATACGCTATCGAGCTATGTTCCCGAAACGGCAATGCCCATGAGCGCGGCGATCTCCACCGTTATCGGCCTGTTCGCGGTCGGTACGGTAATCAATGCGGACTATTCGCGCTACGCAAAAAGCCGCTCCGATACCGTAAAGGCAACCGTATTAGGCGTTCTTCCCGCGGCTGTGCTCATGATATTCATCGGCGCGGTGATGGCACTTTCCGCCGGCAACTTCGATATCACCGCCGTGTTCGCAAGCCTCGGGCTTCCCGTCCTTGCGATGCTCGTGCTCATCCTCGCAACTTGGACGACCAACACCAGTAACGCATACACAGCAGGTCTCGCCTGCATGAAACTTCTCAATGTGAAGGAAGATCGTCGCCGTCCGCTCGTTACGCTCATTTGCGGCGCACTCGGCACAATCATGGCGATTGCAGGCCTTGCCACCGCGCTTGAAGCGTTCATCGGCATACTTTCGAGCCTTGTTCCTCCCATCGCCGGCATCATGATAGCGGATTATTGGATCGTGGGCAAGGGGAAGCCCGAGAATTGGCATCCGGTTAAGGGCTTCAACTGGAACGGCATCATCGCATGGATTGCAGGTAGCGTGGTCGCGCTGTTCTTCAGCTTCTACAGCCCTGCACTCGATGGCATCATCGTATGCTTGGTCGTATATCTCATCATGAACGCGGCCTTCGGCAAAACCGCGCTCGCAGGCGGCGGAAAAATTGAACTATAGCAGCTTTAGTTAAAATGCATATTTTATTTTGGAGATAGAATTGTGTTTAGCAAGGCGGAGGAATGAGGAATACCGGGGAGTATTCCGATTGACGACAACGCAGATAAACGCAATTGTAGCCGAAAATAATGTGTGCATTTTGAGTTAAGATGCTATATAACCCAATGAATCAAAGGAGGGCTAACATGGCTATCAATCAAAAAATTATGGATGCGGCAAAAGAGCTTATACTCAATTGTATGCAAACAAAAAAGGACGAAACCTTGCTCATCGTGGCTGATGAAAAAACCTCGGAACTCGGCCAAGGCTTTGCGGCGGCTGGTCGCGAGCTGGGCATCGAAACCACATATGTCGAAGCGCCGGCACAATCTAAGGGAGAACCGCCTGCACCCGTCGCGGCGGCGATGGCGAGCGCGGATGTGGAGTTCCTTCTCACGAGCATGAGCTATTCCCATGTAAAGGCACGTATCGCGGCAACCGAGAAGGGCGCGCGCATCGCATCCATGCCCATGATGAACACGGACATTGCGGAAAATTACTTGAAGGCCGACTACCCGTTCATCAAGCAGGTAAGCGAAAAATTGGCCGACATGATGACAAAGGCTAAAACCGTTCGCGTCGTCACCAAAAAGGGCACGAACATCACATTGAGCGCGGAAGGTCGCACCTGTCACGCCGACACCGGGCTTCTCACCGAAAAAGGCGCACTCGGCAATCTTCCTGCGGGCGAAGCGTATTTTGCGCCAATCGAAAATATCGGCACGGGCAAAATCGTGGTTGACGGTTGCATCGCCTATGTCGGCCCCGTCAAGGATGATGTGGAACTCACGCTTGAAAACGGTCGCATCGTCGCCATCGCCGGCAACGAAAGCGCAAACGCACTCAAAACATTCCTCGCCGACAAGGACGATGAAGCATGGGGCATCGCGGAGTTCGGCATCGGCACGAACCCGGGCGCAAAGATCATCGGGCATCCGCTCGTCGATGAAAAAGTATGGGGCACGATTCACATCGCTTTCGGCATGAACGCCTCGATGGGCGGCACGCGCGAGTCGAACATCCACTACGATTGCATCATCAACGATCCCACCGTATGGATCGACGATGTGAAGGTGCTCGATGAGGGCGAGCATGTTTATTGATTGAGATAGAGGTGCAATAGCGCCACTATTCTATATGCCGCTTGTCTCTCGGCCGAGATATGCGGTGACAAAGGGATAGCAAGCAAATGCTATCCCTTTGTCATGTCCCGGATTTCATGTTGATCCATGCGGTCTTGAAGCCGTATTCATCTACCCATAACATCCCCCATAAACTCCATTTTTGCATTTTCAAACCACGGAAAAACGTAGTCATCATCTTCAGTTGACACTCTATCGCCAAGCATTCCGCCACCGCCCTCAAATTTGCCGTTTTCGTTGAAAATAAATGTATAGTAGCCCACGTTATCGGGCATTCCGCCAACCACTATCACCTCATAGAACCCGTCAATCGTAGGGGTGCGATACGTATAATATGTGGAATCCGAGCAAAATTCTGTTATGTCTTTGTTTGACCCATCCAATGTGAAAAGTATTCTGCCGCCTTCAACCTTGAAGGGCAAGGCTTCATTTTCCGAATTCATTGTCATGCCGCTAAACGTTTCTCCATTTTCATCTATGCCTGTATATTTGACATGCCCTGTCAGTGATCGGAAGATTATATCCCCATATGCAAAGCCAACGGCGGTGAAGGAAAGCATTATTGCGGCGACAGCAATCGCAATTAAACGTTTCTTTTTTATGTACGGAATGGTTTTAGTCGGTAAATTGTCCGGAGCATTTTGTTCGAGTTTATTTTCTATGCGCTTTTGTGACTGTGCGCTCATCTTTATGCAATCAAATGTGCGCTTTATATCGCCATTCATAATGTAACCTCCAATTTCGTTTTTAATATCTTTTTCGCCCTGTGAATTCTCATCGACACGCCCGATTCGGTAATATTCAACAATTGCGCTATTTCATTAAAGGAATATCCTTCATAATAATGCAAGTATATTGCAACCCTGTATGATTCTTTCAGTCCCATAACAGCCTCAAACAACTCCTTGTCGCTCTCCTCGCGGAATATGATGTCATCATACAACGGCTCAACTCGTTTTCTCCATACAGACTTCAAAACGTTTCGACAATAGTTCGATGTCATCTTGATAAGCAACGCTCGCGCCTTACCATCAACAAAAACAACCTTATGATCAAACAGCTTGAGAAAGACGGATTGCACCGCATCCTCCGCATCAACGGTGTTTTTCAAATAACTCACCGCCAACCGAAAAACCATGTCTTTATGTTCCCGATAAAGCTCCCGCCCATCATTCTTTTCCACACCCGGCTCCTTTCTCCTTTTTTGAGAGCTCATAT
>CAYJPI010000297.1:0-3431 GCA_964372005.1 uncultured Oscillospiraceae bacterium
TACATGTTGAGTGCCGTATCCATGCCGAGTATTCCCGGCACATTGGTTGTTCCGGAGCGAAGGTTTCTCTCCTGCCCTCCGCCTATCTGTCCGCCCAAAAAGCGGATGCCATTGTTTACATAAAGCGCCCCCACTCCTTTGGGAGCGTGAAATTTATGGCCGCTTATGCTATAAAGATCGCAGGCCGGCTTAATGAAAGGTAGCTTGCAAAATGCCTGCACTCCATCTACGTGAAAAACCGCCTTCGGTGCACGTTTTTTTATGATCGACCGTATGCTTTCAATATCGTTAACTGCCCCCGTTTCGTTGTTTACATGCATGATAGATACGAGTATCGTGCTGTCATCAATCAAAGAAGCAAGGTGATCAAGGTCTACTGTTCCGTCATTTTTTACATTTGCTATGGCAATTTCATAGCCGCTTTTCCCAAGCGATTGCATAACTTCGTGAACTGACGGATGCTCCACCGCGCTCATTATTATTCGTCCGCGCGTGCGCATCGCTTTAAGGCTTCCGAGAATTGCCATATTATTGCTTTCCGTCCCGCCCGATGTAAAAAGTATCTCCTTGGCCGTAACATTCATTGCTTTGGCCAAATTAGCTCGAGCGCTCTCAACTTCTCTTTCGGCCGCTACAGCAGGGCCATATGCGCTCGATGGGTTAAAATATGTATCGGTTAAGCAACGCGAAACCGTTTGAACCACTTCGTCAAACGGACGTGTTGTCGCGCTGTTATCAAGGTAAATCAAATCTATCACTCCCGTTTACTCGGGGCTTACACATTAGCCCCTAAAATGGGCGAGCGTATAAAAACACGCCGCTCCTTATTCCCATATGTATGAACGAATCAATCGGGTGGTTCATGCTATGGAATCGATGCAAAATTATATCGCAGAATAATTCTATCTTCAATGCGCAAATGCTTATTTTTCTATGTTTTTTCTTTGATGCATTCGTGAAATAACTGTAAACAGTGGTGCATTTACGCATTATATTATAATTTCCCTTTGCATGGTACGCATTTTTTGGATATAATTGAATGCGTATACAAGCAAACATATAGGAGGAAACAGATATGGAATGCAGGGAATGCGGCGCATTCAATAAAGAAGGCGGCAATTTTTGCAACATATGTGCGGCACCGCTCGTTGGTTCTCCCAAGGAGCAAGCGCAATACGTTGCCCCCAAGGTAACTGACAGTGCAAAGAACACCGTTGCAAACGATAATAAGAATTTCGCACCCGAACAGGAAGAACCTCAAACCGGGTGGGGATTCGTTCGTGCGCCTAAATGGCCCACCCCCAGTTTTGATATGAACGCGGTAGATAATTCAAGTGCAAAGGTACAATCTTCGCCCACAAAAGGCGATAGTGGTTCAAACTTCAACCCCACGCCCGCTTCATCAAGGCCGAGTTACGCACAGCCCACTACGAAGGCACCCATCGCTTCCGTCGGCGATTATGAGGAAGCGCCAATCAAACCGTACAAGGCACCCGCTCCCGCAACTAACAGGAGCTACGGAAGCAAGAGCAGCACAGCCTACCCCGACGGGTATCGCCAAAGTTCAAGCCCCGAGTATCAAAGCCAGCCCACTTCGCAGAGCAATGATTACTCACAAAGCACATATGCAGGAAGCAGCTATCGCACCAGCACATTTCGTGGGGCGGCAAGCTCATTCGGTGCAAACTCGATGCCGGGTACTACGGCAAATTCGGGAGCATACGGTTCTACCTCGGTTTCCGGCAGCGGCGCAAGCGATTATTCTCAATCGTCATTTGACAGTGGAGTAAGCTACGTAAATCCTAACCAAGATGCTAACAATAGTTATGACACCACCGATACATACGATTACTCTCAAAACGACTATTCTTCCGAGAACTATGAAGAGTATGACGAGAATGCATACGACGAAAATGGCTACACTCACGACGAATACCGGGATGATTACGACAACTCGTCCGAGTACGATTATCCCGATGACTCCGAAGATTCGCGCAAGGTTTCGCGCACTCGCCCCACACCTTCGCGTTCACGCAGTTCACGTTCGCGTAGAAGCGGCGGTGGAATGCTCGGCTTAAGTAAAAGCACCATGTATTGGGGAATTGGCGGAATCTTAGTTCTTCTTATCGTGGTGTTCTCGGTGATACTCGTGAACAATGAGTACGGCAGTATCGGCAACTTCTTTAGCAGTGTATTCGGTGGAAACATCGTCACCAAGGATGCCGAAGTCACCGTCGGCGTTGATGAAAACGGCAATGAAGTTTTCACAATTACAATTTACGCTCGTGCCGGCAGCATTGTACGCGCATACGCCGGTGAACAATCCAAGGAAGGCCCTATCGATAGCGAGGGCAAGCTTGTTATCAACATCGAAAAGGCAATCCTCATGCCCACCACCGCAGTTGACTCGCCTACGGCAATAGTCGCACCGCGTTTCGAAATTCTCGGCGACGAGGGCGAAGTAATCCCCGTCGAGCTCCCCGAGGAAATGTTCGAGGTAGATGTTCCGATGCTTCCGCTCACCATCACACAGCCCACGACCATGCCCGTTGTAGTGTCAAATGGCATGGTTGATATTTCAGGTAGCACGCTTGACGGAACAACAGCTTTGTATATCGAAGATCAGCAGATACCCGTAAATCCCGATGGTACATTCGCCGGCTCTTACACCTTACCCGGCCTTGGCAATTACACCCTCACACTTCGCGCCGAGCGTGCCGGATACCAGATCGCACGTTCAACCATCGATGTGGAGTACAATGTATCTGAAGCTAATATCGAGGTGGATGCGTTGACACTTCGTGCCGCCGAGGACGCTTCATCCATTACCGTTAAAGGTACTATCGATGCAGGTGCTACCATGAGCGTTTCGGGTCCATCCGGCGTAACGGTAGCGACACCGAGCGTTAATGAGGCAACCGGCATATTCTCCTTTGATGTAGAGATGCCCGCCGTTGGCAAGTACGAGCTTACCGCCACCCTCACCAAGGATGGCGCAACGAGCACCAAAACAATCGTTGTTGAGCGTGCACCCAAGGTTGATGAGTATTCGTTCCACGAGTATGACTATGATCGCATGACCAAGGAGCCCGGTCACACCGCAAGCTATGAGCTTCCCAACTGCGAGATAACCGAGATACTCCACGCCCCCACCGCCTCAGAGCCTTACCTCCTCGCAAGGGCATCGGTCGATGGCGACGAAGTAGTTCTTGAGTACCGCAATGCTAAGTACATGGACGGCATTTCCGTCGGTGATGTGCGCCGCCCCTTGGGCGACTACGCCGGCATCGACCAAAGCACCGGCCTTCCGCTCATCTACGTATGGTTCGTGTACGATAATTAATTCTTTTTGGGGAACGTTAGACACCCCTAGCCAAGGGACGCTGTCCCTTGGAACCCTGCAAGGGGATTTCATCCCCTTGACCCCATTT
>CAYJPI010000298.1:0-3429 GCA_964372005.1 uncultured Oscillospiraceae bacterium
CCGGCGACACGACACCGCCGATGCACGATAATGGGATTGGGACTCAATGCTAATAACTTAAATGCCCGACCACAAATTCATTTCTCCGCAAGGAGAAATTTCCTAACCTTTTCACTCTTCACTATTACTTATTACTTGCCGTCAACCTTAAGTTGATGGCATGGGATTGGGACTTACATCTTTATAATTTTGCCTTCATAGCCGACATTCTTGAAGTACTTACCCCAAATGGCTTCAACATCCGCTTCGGGCTGTTTCCACCACTTATCGGTAACTCTAATTGCACCGATATCGACCTTCATGCCTTCCTTCACATCTGCATTGGTGAGGGGCAATTTGCCGCCTTTGTCGTAGAATGCGATGATATCGGGAGCGGTGAGGATGGGCTTTGCGTCCTGTGTAATCACAAGGTTTTCGTTTTGGAAGGGAATCGTGTACTCCTTACCATCGTCGCCTTTTATGTAGACCACGCCATAGTCGAAACCATCCTTTGTGATGATGTCGACCTTGGTGATCTCGCCCGAGCAGATGGCCTTTGCATCCTTGTGCTTAGCAAGATAATCAAACACATTGCCTTCGCCCGTGTAAGCGGAGAGGAGTGCGCCGTATTCTTTCGCGAGTGTGATTGTACCCGTTGCGATGCAATCTTCGACCTGCTTCTTGTCGAGCATCCAGCCCGAAAGGCCGCTTATCATGCCGAAGGAAATGCATGTGTTGCGCCCGAGAATTTCCGCGAGCGCCGCGTTTCTTGCATCGGCCATGACGATTTCTACGCGGTTATTATCCTTATCGGCCATCGCCAAGGGGGAGGTATCGCAACCGTTAACATGAAGGAGGAGCGTGTCAAGCGCCGGAACCGCACGGCCCGCACCGTCCGCATCGATGAAGGGGAGTTTACCTACCATCGATATAAGCATGGGAACGAAGGTGTTAAAACCGCCCATCTCAACCGCACAGGAATACTTGAGTTCGCGACCCATCTTCGCCGCCATATCGACGAGCGAATTGTAGGAATTGAGCGCATAGGGCGTGAAGTCAACGCCGATAAGCGCCTTGGGTGCGCCCATGCCTGCCGTGACTGCCATGTATGCATTTTCGGCCATCTCAGAAGGATCGATAAGCTCCAAAGAAACCTCTCTGCCCGGTTCTTCCTTGTACTTATCCAAAAGATCAAAGCCGTTTTGAATCGAGCCGCCACCGCCGCCACCGAGAAGCGTAGCACCCACTATTACATTGCGAATATCCGTTTCGTTGAGAAATGTAGACATAAATTGAACCCTCCTAATATTTTGTTTAACGGTCATCATGATGTTGTATATATCATAGCAAAGGGAGGATTCGTATTGCATTGTGTATGAATTTAAGCATTATGTCTGTTTTTTGTGCGCGCGAACAAAAGCCCCGTTTGCGAGGGTGCAAACTGGGCTTCATACAAAAATCAATTCTGTAGCAATCGATAAACCGAAATGGCTCGATAAAGCGCGAACGACTCGGGCATTTTTGTGATATCATACCCGATGTGCTGTTTGATTTTGTTTATGCGATAGTTCACCGTGTTTTTGTGAAGGAACATCATTTCGCCTGTTTCTCGCGTGTTGGCATTCGCATCGAGCAGAAACACCGCGAGCGTGTTGATGAGTTCCGCGCCATCCTCAAGGGATTCGATGGATCGTAAGGGCGCACACAATTCCTCGATATGCGCTTCGCCGCCGGAAATCGCTTCCTCACATTCCTTGGCGAACACCAGCTCGCGCAATGTGAATATGCGCTTCACGGGATAGAGCTTACATGCAATCTTCCATGCATCTTCGCACTGCATGTACGCCTTTCTCACCGCAGCCGAGTCCTTGAGCGAATACATGGAGAAGAGCAAGAATTGTCCCTGCGTGTCGGGCAAAGATGTCATGAGTTTTTCCGCAAGCCCTGCATCGAGTTCGAGGTAAGGCGCATCGTTCATGAATAAAACGAGCCCGTCCTTCACCACATCCACGATGGATAATTTGCGTTCTTCACGAAGAAATGTCTTTGCAAGCGCGGCCGCTTTTACGAGTGCATCATCCGTATGTTCGCCCTCATGCTTTACGATCCACATGGTATTGATCGCGGCGATATCAACATTCATTGCTGTGGCGATGCGACGCATTTTCAATGGATCATCATTCAGTATCGCTTGGATGAGTGCGCCCTCGCTCTCGGATTTGAGCGTATACCCCCATTCCTTCATTGAGGCGAGGATGACATCCCCGGCCCTGCTGAGAAGTGAATCCGAGGGAAGCTCGCCCTCACCGAGCGCAAGTAGATGTATGCCGTCATTTTGATGGTTTTGAGCGAGCATAATATGCTTCGCCTTGGCTATAGCAGTCCCATGCTTGATGGAAAGTGTGGTTTTTTCACAATGGATCTGCGCTTTACACTGGCTTGTGACATCGTCTTTGTTCCACATATCCGCCATCGGCCACGATGCAATGGCGGAATGTTCGTATGTAGCATCGAAGAGCATGAGAGTGGAGCGCAAGCGGTCACTCAATAAACGCAATATCGTTTGCAAATTGCGGTGCTTGGGCGGCAACTGCGAGAGGATGCGCCGCGCATCGTCAAACAAAGTGTCCTGTTGTAGAGTATCGAGAAAGATGAGTTCATATATCTCCAAAAGTGCCTCGCTGTAACGAAACCCGAGTTGCTTCTCGGGCAAGCATATAAGAGGGAAGGCGAGCTCGTCACACAGCGCGATAAGCTTTTTATCGACCTTCGGCACGAACACCCCAACATAATAGAGAACAAGCCCCACTTCGCCCGTTTCCCACAAGCGACGGATGGTGGCGCACTGCGCATTCACATCATCCTTCACTGTGACAAGCGCACTGATGATCAGCTCATTGCCTGCGAAAAACACATCGTCAAGGACGGAGTGCTCCGCATATTCGAGCACCGAAACGGCCGTAACGATCTTCGAAAGCCCCGCATGTCCGCCGAGAACACGCGCGCTTTTCAAGGCCGATGTTTTTAAGCAATCCTGCACGGTTACGCTCATGAGGAACCTCCTTTTGGTAGGAAAGACGACGAGGGTTAACATGTGTTACAGTTTTTAGTATAAGTATCGGTGTGCAGGCTGTCAATAGGGGTCTATGGACTATAATATCCTCCAATACCATTGATATCATGGGGGCAAGCGAATGCGGCTTCAAGACCGCATGGATCAAAAGGAGTGAAAAAAGCATCGCAGAGCCGTGGTTTGGGGGCAGGAATTTAACGGGAGCGTCGCTTGTCGAGGTTGCAGGAATTATTATTGATGAGGATGGGGAGTGATTCGGGTTACATATTCGTTCCACGCTTCCACCGCCCCCTGCTCCTTCCTCGGGGGCAAATGCGTATAATGCTAATTCTCATAAATTCAGTTCCATAAAAGAGAATTAGCAGATACTGTTTTCA
>CAYJPI010000299.1:0-3422 GCA_964372005.1 uncultured Oscillospiraceae bacterium
GCGCATAGTTAAGGGGATTCGCACCCGAAATCATAGATTTCGAGTATTTCAGTAATGATTATGTGTTTGACCTACGGTACAAACACCACCTTAAGCTCGGATTAGAAAACAGTCCTGTGGACTGTTTTCCCGAGCCGGGTAGCGACGACGAGCAACGCGCGCCGCGCGAAGCGCAAGCAAGGCGAGTCTTCGCGAAGAATCCCTCTCTCTCCGCCAAATAGAAGAAGGGCTTGCCGTAGGCAAGTCCTTCTTCTATTTGGCGCATAGTTAAGGGGATTCGCACCCGAAATCATAGATTTCGAGTATTTCAGTAAGTCACTCTTCACCAAACTCTATCCTCGAATATCGCACAAAAAAGGGCTGTTACCATCATGTCGATGCAACAGCCCTTCTGATTTGCTTAGTTTATCCTCAAAACACTCATGAACGCTTCGCTGGGCATTTCCACCGTGCCAACCTGACGCATGCGCTTCTTACCCTCTTTCTGCTTCTCCAGTAGCTTCTTCTTTCGCGTTATATCGCCGCCGTAACACTTTGCAAGAACATCCTTGCGTACGGCACGTACTGTCTCGCGCGCAATAACCTTGCCGCCTATAGCCGCCTGTATGGGTATTTCGAACTGTTGGCGCGGTATTACATCCTTGAGCTTCTCCGCAACCGCACGTCCCTTATTATAGGCCTTATCGCGATGCACGATTGTACTGAGCGCATCACATGTATCTCCATTCAAAAGGAAATCAAGCTTAACAAGATCCGAGCGCATATACTCATGCATCTCATAATCGAATGATGCGTAGCCGCGTGAGCGCGACTTAAGCTGATCAAAGAAATCATAGATGATCTCGTTTAGCGGCAAAACATAGTGCATGTTCACGCGCGTTTCTTCGATGTATTTCATATCAACATAAACTCCGCGTTTATCCTGGCAAAGTTCCATTATTGTGCCAACATACTCAGACGGCGTCATGATATGTGCATTCACCATCGGCTCTTCAAGGTATTGAATTTCCGTAGGTGTCGGTAGATTCGACGGATTGTCGATAATCACTGTTTCACCATTCGTGAGCTTTACATGGTAAATAACGCTCGGCGCGGTTGTAACAAGGTCAAGGTCAAATTCTCGCTCGAGTCGTTCTTGTATGATCTCCATATGAAGAAGCCCGAGGAAACCGCAACGGAAGCCAAATCCGAGCGCAATGGATGTTTCGGGTTCAAACCTAAGCGATGCATCATTTAGCAATAGCTTATCCAGCGCATCACGAAGGTCATCATAGCGCGCACCGTCTGCAGGATAAATACCGCAGTAAACCATCGGGTTCGCCTGCTTGTATCCGTCGAGCGGCGCGGCGGCACGGTTAAACGCATCGGTGATGGTATCGCCCACCTTCGTGTGCACAACGCTCTTTATCGATGCGGCGATATATCCAACCTCGCCTGCGCAAAGCTCGCTCGTGGGCTTATGTGCAGGTGTAAATACACCCACCTCCGTAACCTCGAACTTCGCGCCGCTGCTCATCATCTCGATGGTCATTCCCGGGCGCACAACGCCGTCTACAACGCGCACATAGCTCATGGCGCCCTTGTAGTTGTCATAATAGCAATCGAATATTAGTGCGCAAAGAGGGGCGCTCTCATCGCCCGTGGGCGCAGGCACCATATCGATGAGCTGTTCAAGCACACAAGGCACATTAAGCCCCGACTTTGCCGATATCTGCGGTGCTTGCTCGGCAGGCAGGCCTATAACATCTTCGATTTCTTTGATGACGAACTCGGGCTGTGCGCTCGGCAAATCTATCTTGTTTATAACGGGCATGATTTCAAGATCCCCGTCAAGTGCAAGATATACATTGGCAAGCGTTTGCGCTTCGATGCCTTGCGTAGCATCTACAACCAGTATTGCACCTTCACATGCCGCAAGTGCACGGCTAACCTCATAGTTGAAATCAACGTGCCCCGGTGTGTCGATTAGGTTGAGCATGTACTCCTTGCCATCGGTATGCGTGTAAAACATACGTACAGCCGTAGCCTTGATTGTAATGCCACGCTCACGCTCTATATCCATGGTGTCGAGAAGCTGTGCTTCCATGTCGCGCTCAGCGATGGTCTTCGTAAGCTCCATAAGTCGATCCGCCAATGTTGACTTGCCGTGATCGATGTGGGCTATGATGCAAAAATTGCGAATTTGGTCGCGGGGGAATGCCATATTTCTTCTACTCCTTTTTGTCGCCGAAGGGTCAATTTACTCTCCCTTGCGGCAACGGACGCTATTATCAACGCTTATCATACCAGAAATGGGGTTATAATTGCAATGTTTCTTTGCCCAAGAGTGTGTTATAATTGATAAAAAGATATTTTTGGAGGTAATACAATGGAAAAATTATGCACTTTATCCGAAAAACTCAAGAAACGTGGTTTCAATTCTCATGTTGCAGCTTCGATTGATGAGGCAAGATCCATAGCCCTCTCCCTCATTGACAAGGAAGACACCGTAGGCTTCGGCGGTTCGATGACCATATCCGAATCCGGCCTTTATGATGCCCTTGTTGAAAAAGGCAACACGCTCTACTGGCATTGGAAATGCACCCCCGAAGAGCGCGTATCGATGATGTACGCCGGCTCGAGCGCCGATATCTATGTAAGCTCATCCAATGCAATACTTGAGGATGGAACTTTAATAAACATCGATGGAAACGGCAACCGCGTAAACGCCTATACATTCGGCCCGAAGAAGCGCGTAATTCTCATGATAGGTCGCAATAAGCTTTGCGGCGATCATCATGATGGCATAAAGCGCATCAAGAGCATTGCATGTCCCAAGAATGGCCAGCGTTTGAAACTGCAGACGCCTTGCGCTATAACGGGCAAATGCACCGATTGTAACAGCCCACAGCGCATGTGTAATGTTACATCAGTTTTGAAACACCCCGGATTTGTTAAAGACTTTCACATCATTCTCGTAGATGTAGACATGGGTTATTGATAAATACAGACTGTTTCGTACGTGAAATGTCAACAACTTTTACTTGAAACGTAATAAAATCGTGATGCAGTTCATCGTTTGCCATGGTACAATGTAATTGCAACTGTAATTAGACGTGGCATTTACCCCATGCTCACGTGATTCCAAGAAACAGACCGCTTAGGCGGTCTTTTTTCTTAGGTTTTGTTTACACGAGTAATATCATTCGGAGGCGACCACCATGCAATGTAAGAAATGCGGTAATGATACTTGCCATATCATAACCGACACAAAATCCTCGGGAACGGACTACAGCGCACCAAAGGGATGTTGCGGCTATTTCGCGTTCGGGCCAATTGGCCTGTTATGCGGAGCATGCACCAAGGGCAAGCAATACCACACTAAGAACTACTGGGTATGCGGCCGATGCGGCGCGAAGTTCCGAGCATGAGCGATAAAACTT
>CAYJPI010000300.1:0-3421 GCA_964372005.1 uncultured Oscillospiraceae bacterium
CCTAAACTTTTTTATTTACTATAAAATATCAGATATTGAGAGAAAAATCAATCCTTTATTGTGAAATAAATTTGACATTGTAGTTTTTTTAACGACTTTTCGTAAAAATGCAAGAAATTAGCATTATATAGTGGAGTTGCAAGTTGAATCGAGCGCATTTCCATCTTGTTTTGTTGCCCTTTTATGGATGGTATCTATTTTTTCTTTGCCGGCAAGCTATACTTTCTTTTTCTATATGCCAAAGCGATGATTCCTCGTTGGGGTGCAAAGATGATTGACAATAGAAAAAACACACCTGAACACAGTGCCATACTCCCGGCGATTGAAACATCAAGCCAAATCGCCACCGCGTATCCGGAAAGCGCCGATGCGGCCGCTAATATGGATGCAATCACTATCATATGTGCTAAATCGCCCGTGAATAATCTTGCCGTAATAGGAGGCGCTATCATAAAGGCGACCACAAGCACCGAACCCACCGCCTCGAACGCGCCAACCGCCGTGAGGGATACGATCCCCATAAGCGAATAATGAAAAAACACGGGCGAGATGCCGAGCACTGCGGCGAGCATCGGGTCGAATGCGGTGAGCTTGCTTTCCTTATAAAATGCTGTGATATAAAGAATATTTACTATAAGCAAAGCTCCTGTGGTATATATGCCTCTCGCGCCTATGTCCTTACCGAATACCTCCATGCGGTCGAATGGTGCAAATGCAAGTTCGCCAAGCAGGACGGAATCTGTATCGAGATGAACATCCCCCGCGTGGCGTGATATTAGTATTACCGCAACCGAAAAAAGAAGAGGGAACACCATGCCAATCGCAGAATCTTCAGAGACAAGGCGTGTTTTTGCAAACGCTTCCGTGAGCCACACCGTTAAAAGCCCTACAGCCGCCGCACCAATGAAGAATAGCGGCGATGACAAGTTGCCCGTAGCGAAGAAGGCCAACACGATTCCCAATAATATGGTATGGGTTATCGCGTCCGACATCATGGACATTTTCCTGAGCACCAGAAAAGTTCCGGATAAGGCGCAAGCCACGGAGGTGAGTACCGCAATAAGTTGAATTTCGAATTGTGCAGTCATAATTCCCTCCCCTGCAAGCGCCGCCTTGAAGTATGGTGTCTATAACTTTTGGCAATAATCCCTCGTTCGGGCGCGAAGAGCATGCTAAGTATCGCTATGCATGAGATAGCGATTACAATCACAGGGCCCGTTGGTATTCCGGTAGCGGATGCGCTTACAAAAGTGCCGATTGCACCAGATAGCGCACCGAATACGGCCGCCAACACCACCGTAACACCGAGGCGATTCGTCCACTGCCTTGCCGCAACCGCAGGTGCCGTAAGCATAGCGCTCATGAGCACAACTCCAACCGTTTGTAATCCCACAATGATGGAGAGCACGATCATCATAAACAATAACGCATCGTATGCACGTGTTCGTATCCCGATTGTTTGGGCAAACTGAGGATCAAAGGAAATAACCTTGCATTCCTTAAAAAAGAGCGCTAAGAGCAGTATCAACAAAGCGCCGACGATTATCATTATCACAACATCTCGCTCAAGCATTGCAGATGCTTGCCCGTATAAAAAGCGCTTTAATCCTGCCTGATTGGCATTTGGTATGCGCTGGGAATACGTAAGCAGTGCCATGCCTGCGCCAAAGAACACGGACATCACAAGCGCAAGTGCCCCATCGAATTTAGTGTATGATAGTTTTACCGTCTTAGTTATAAGAAACGTAGCCAAAAGGCCCGATATAAGTGCACCCAGAAGCAGTACTTCGGTGTTTTTATTGCCTGTGATAAGAAAGGCCACCACGATTCCGGGAAGAGCTGCATGCGATATGCCATCGCCGAGCAAACTCTGCTTCCTCAAAACCGCGAAAGCACCCATCGCGCCGCTAAGCGCACCCAGAAGCATTGAGCCCAGCGCGACGGTCTTGAAGGTATAGTCGCTAAGCATATCTATAATCGAAGCCATGAATTATCCTCCGCGCTTTCATATGCGATTGAGTAAGTTCTTGTTATGTTCTCTTCATTAAATACATCGCATACTCTCCCCGACGCAACCACCTTCGAGTTTATCAGTATAACGCAATCGAAGTATGCCGCAACCGTATCGAGTGCATGGTGCACAACCACTATGGTTTTCCCTTCGTCTTTGAGGGATGAGAGTATCTTCACTATCGAAGCTTCCGTTTGCGCATCAACCCCCTTGAATGGTTCATCCATGAAATAAATGTTAGCTTCCTGTATAAGGGCGCGTGCAAGGAAGACGCGCTGTTGCTGTCCGCCCGAGAGATTCCCTATCTGGCGCTTTGCAAACTCCTTCATTCCAACCTTTTCAAGCATCTCATATGCGAGTGTTTTTTCTGCCTTCCCGGGCCTTTTGAATAATCCGATGTGGCCGTATCTACCCATCAGCACCACATCGAGCGCGGTGGCAGGAAAGTCCCAGTCAACGCTTCCGCTTTGCGGCACATATGCTATACGCTTTGCTACATGCATAGAATTATCATCATGGAAGTGTATTTCACCTGCGAGCGGACGAATGAGGCCGAGCAGGCATTTTAAGAGGGTTGTTTTCCCCGCACCGTTTGGGCCAACTATCGCCACAAGCTTTCCCGATGGGATAGAGAGATTAACATCCACCAAAACCGGCTTTGAATTATATGCTACGGTTAAATCCTTCACCGTGACTATATTGCTTACCTGTTCCATAAACCACCTTCATACATTATTATATCAGTTCCACTTTTTATAGCCATGCTTTCACGGTCTATCTCGCCCACTGCTGCGTCATCGTCAATCGCTGTACGCTACCGGTACAGCTCATTCCTCTTCCTTGCATTGAACAAGATATCCTCGCGAAATCTATGTCAATTAAAAGTGGAACTGCTATATTTCCCGGGCAATAGCGCGTCAACTATCGTATCCACATTGGATTTCATCGTTAAGATATATGTATCCGCGCCCGAGCTTGCATCACCGAGCGAATCCGAATAAAGCTCTCCGCCGATATTTACCGTGAAGCCGCGCGCTTCAACCGCCGCTTGCAACGCTTCCACCCCCTTTGACGGGAGCGATGTTTCCGCAAAAATTGCGCCTATTTTGTGCAATGCTATATAGTCAGCAAGCTCGCTTACATCCGCCGTTCCTACCTCGGCATCCGTGCTTATTCCCTGTAGGCCGCGCACCGTGAAGCCATATGCGATGCCAAAGTAACGAAACGCATCATGCGCGGTTACGAGAATTCGCTTTTCTTCGGGCAATTCTTCCACGCGCATCATCACATAATCTTCTAGAGATGACAGTTCATCGAGGTAAGCAAGCGTGTTCGCCTCATACTGCTGTGTATTTTTGGGGTCGATTTGCGATAGACGAACGCTTACATGCTCGGCGGCCGCCATCCAAA
>CAYJPI010000301.1:0-3403 GCA_964372005.1 uncultured Oscillospiraceae bacterium
ACTTTCGAACCGATTCGATGGGGACGAGCTGGTCCTCGTCGCGAACATACTATGGGACATACGGAGGAAATTGTTATTTCTCTTAGGAAAAACTTTTTTTCTCTTGCAAACCAAATGTACCCATGATATACTAATGACGTTGGAATTGACGGATTTGATGAGAGTGGGGAGGCCCACTCTTTAATTTTGAATGGCGAAAAAGAGAGGAGAAACGGAATTGCGCGTTATCGAAACAGTTGAAGAGATGCTAAGGCCGCATGTCGAGGGGCTCGGGTATGAGCTATGCGATGTGGAATTTCAAAAGGAACATGACAATTTCGTACTCACACTTTTCATAGATAAAACGGGCGGTGGAATTACGCTCGAGGACTGCGAGACGGTGAGCCGCTTCGTTGATCCCATATTGGATGAAGAAGACCCAATTGAACAACAATATTATTTGAGCGTATCGTCGCTTGGCATAGACAGGCCTTTGAAGAAAATGCGTGACTTTGAAAGAAGCATGGGCGCGGTTCTCGAGGTTAGATTGTACGCACCCCGAAATAAAAAGAAAAAATTCTTAGGGGAGCTTTTAAGCTTCGATGAGGATACTTTTACTATAGATGTAAAAGGCGAAACGATGATGTTTGAAAAGAAGGATGTGGCGCTTGTAAGGCCGCATATCGATTTTTAGAATACTAAGAAGGAGTAATAAACAATGAATGCCGAATTTATGATTGCACTCGACGCCCTTGAAAAAGAACGCGGGATTGCAAAAGAGATATTGATTGATGCGGTGGAAAATGCGCTTATATCCGCATACCGTCGCAATTACGGTACGTCAAACAATGTGCGCGCAGAGGTAGACCGTGACACGGGAGAGGTGCAGATCTTTGCATCGAAATCCGTGGTAGAAGAGCTGGAGAACCAGTACACCGAGATATCGCTCGACAATGCGCGTAAAATCAACGTGCTATACGAGGTAGGCGATGTGCTCGAAGAGGAAGTGAAACCCAAAAACTTCGGCCGAATCGCCGCGCAAACTGCAAAGCAGGTTGTGGTACAGCGCATACGCGAAGCGGAGCGCGGTGTTATATACGATGAGTATGTCGAGAAGGAAAACGAGGTGCTCACGGCCATAGTTCAGCGAGTTGAAAAGGGCGGCGTATACGTTGAACTTGGTAAAACCGACGGACTTATTGCGCTAAACGAGTGCATACCCGGCGAGAACTTTGAGAACAACGACCGTATAAAGGTATATGTGCTTGAGGTAAGGAAGACAAACAAAGGGCCGCAGGTTCTTGCATCAAGAACGCATCCCGGCCTTGTAAAACGCTTGTTTGAGCTTGAAGTACCTGAGATTCAAACGGGTGTGGTGCAGGTTCGCTCCATCGCTCGTGAGGCAGGGTTTAGAACGAAGGTTGCCGTTTCGTCCAACGATCCGCAGGTCGATCCGGTAGGCGCATGCGTAGGTCAGCGCGGTATCCGCGTGGAACGCATAGTGCATGAATTGCATAATGAGAAGATAGATATCATCGAATGGGACAGCGATTCGGCGGTTTACATCGCTAAGGCACTTTCCCCTGCGAAGGTTCTTATGGTATATATTAACGAGCAGGAGAAGGCGGCAAAGGTAATAGTGCCCGATAATCAGCTTTCACTTGCCATCGGTAAGGAAGGGCAGAACGCACGCCTTGCCGCTAAGCTCACAGGATGGAAGATTGACATCAAGAACCAGTCGCAGGCAGAGCAGGCGCTCGAAGGAAGCGATGGCGAAAACGGCCCGATGTTCCCGCAGCAGGATGCTTTCTCGGGGATGGCCGCGATGGAATCTTTCGGTGAATTTCTTGACAACGACGAAGAATAAGCCTTGGAGGTAAGCATTGGCACAGCAAAGGAAAGTTCCCATGCGCATGTGCGTTGGATGTAGACAAATGCATCCCAAAAAGGAGCTCACGCGCGTTGTCAGAAGCAAAGAAGGCGATGTGAAGCTCGACCCGACCGGAAAAGCGGCGGGACGAGGTGCATATATTTGCAAGAGCGTACCCTGCTTGATGCAGGCGATAAAGACGCGTGCGCTTGAACGCGCGCTCGAAGTGAAGATTGAAACCGAGATAATCGATGCACTTCGAAATGGACTTGAAGATGAAGGCTGAAGATAAGGCGAAGAATGCACTTGGGCTGTGCATGCGAGCGGGACGCTGTATTTTAGGTGATTTCGCCGTGGAAAAAGCGCTTAAAAAGCGGCCGACGAAGGTGAAACTGCTGGTGCTCGACTCAGATGCATCAGATGCTACAAAGGAACGGTATGAAGGTTATTGCGAACGCGCCGAGGTAAAGCTCTTGATAATAGGTGGTGCGGGGCATGCAGTCGGCAGAGCCGGTGGGCGCGTCATTGCGGTAACGGATTCGAGATTTGCTACCATGATAATGGCGGCAATCGGCGAAAACGAAGCGGATGAAGAATGAAGAATTTGAAGGTATAAACGCGGGGGTACAAGAATGGCCAAGGCGAACATTACGGATACAGCCAAAATGCTTGAAGAGCGTGCTAAGAAACTATCGGAGCGGTTGAATAAACACCGCGATGATGTGGGCGGCAAGCTTGAAAGCGTTATTTCGCGCGAAAAGGAATTATCAGCGCGTGAGGAAGAGGCGCGCAAAGCGCATGAAGAGAAGGTGCGCAAGGAAAGACTTATGCAAATGCTCAACTCAGATGGGCATCTCGCGGCGCATTTCGGAGCGAACGAGGATGACCATGCTTTGGAGAGCCGGCCGTCCGAAGAGAAAAAAGATGTAATCAAAAAAGATGAAGCGCCAGTCGCTTCCAATGAAGCGAAGAGCGAGACAAAGAGTATGCAACACAAAACAGAAAATCAGAAGATCGAAACCGCGAAAGCAGGTTCGCCTGCCGTGTCCGAAAAGGAAACGCAAAAAGCTACACCTGCCCCCGAAGTGAAGGCAAAAGCTGAAACGCCTAAGGTTGAAGCACCCAAGGTTGAAGCGCCCAAGGTCGAAGCGCCTAAGGTTGAAGCACCCAAGGTCGAAGCGCCCAAGGTCGAAACACCCAAGGTCGAAGCGCCCAAGGTTGAAGCGCCCAAAACGGAAGCGCCTAAAACCGGCGACGGTTATCAACAGCGCCCCATCGACCAATCCATGTATAACAACAAGGATCGCCAAGGTGGCTATCAAAGCGATAGGCCGCGCGGTGGCGGGAATTATCAACAGCGCACCGACAGACCGGCAGGCGATAACAGGCCGAGGAATGCTCAAGGTGGCTACCAACCCCGCGACGGCCAGCGCACAGGCGGCTATCAAGGCTCGCAGGGAACCGGCTATGCACCCAGACAGGGCGGCGGTTACAACCAGCGTCCTCAAGGTGGATACAACCAGCAAGGCGGTGGCTCCCATCAGCGTCCCCAGG
>CAYJPI010000302.1:0-3402 GCA_964372005.1 uncultured Oscillospiraceae bacterium
TGTAGCATTGAAGGTTGAAAGTAAGGTTGATTAAATCCTTTGCTTCATTATATTTCAGCGCGGATGCGGCGGCGAAGAAGGTCGCTTGCTCGTTCTTCGTGAAGCTGTCGAAGCGCTTCATGAGGTAGTTGAGTTCCTCAAGATTGTACGGCTCGTCCTTGAGAATCGCGTCCATGCGCGGCTCGTCAACCACTTCGGTGACGGTGATTTTGTACCGCATGTCATTGTCGATGCGCAGAGAGTCGCAAGCGCGTTGGATGCCGCGCTCATCGCAGGGCAGGTAAACACTTGTTTGTTTGCCCGTGGTTGGGCGTTCGATTGTGAATAGCATGAGGTCTCCTTTCGTTGTTGTCTTGGGTTTTTGCATGTGAAAAGCACCTATCGACCGTGGTCAATAGGTGCTTTAGATGGTGTTGTTTTGATTTTATTCGGGATTGGGTTTTATGGATTGGAGGGAGGGGGTATGTTCATTAGGTGAGTTTATATAATATTCTGTTTCCACCTGTCATTTCATCTTTTATTCTATCATACTCTGTCCAACCGCTTTTAATATAAAAAGCATTTCCTCTTTCATTCGCATCAAAACATTCTAATTTTAGCTCTCCATACTGCTTTAATTTTTCAGGAATAATCTGCTCACAAAAATACCCCGCAGCTCCTGTACCATGAAACGGTATATCTATCATCAAAAAATGCATAAGTTCCTCGTGCCATATCATCATTCCTATGAGTTTCTCGTCCTTTAGCAAGACGCTCATGTTTGGAATATCATTTAACATATCATTGTCACAAGAACCACTGTTGATATACCAGTCAACCGCTTCGTCGCCTAAATACTGTCGAGAAAATTTGTCAGTTACATCTCTTGCTATTCGCAAAATTTCTTCTTTATCATTCAGAGTTGCTTTTCTTATTGCATAATTCATTTTGTTTTTTCTCCATTTTTATTATATAAATTGCACGACAACCATCCGAAGCTACCGCTGCTTCAAGATTATGAAATAATCCCTTTCCTCCATTATACATAAACAAAACCGAAAAGCAAAGACGACACCCTTAAACTTCATACAAAGAAAACGCGAAGTCCAACATTTCCTGCGGAACTTCGCGTTCTTTGGGTTTGTTCAGTTGTTGTGAGCATTCAATATCAACACCGAATGGAATGTCTTTCATCACTGGGAATCACCGCCCATTATCTCATCCCAAACCGCCTTCAACTTCACCCCAATCGCATGAACCACCGGCACGGTTACGCCGTTTCCGGCTTGTTTGTACGCTTGGCGGTCGGATGTGACAGCGAGAATTTTATCGATTTGATCCTCCCTATATCCCTGTAAACGGAAGCATTCGCGAGGGGTTAAGCGGCGGATTCGGTTGGCCGCGGTAAGCACACCTTCGTTGCCGCCCGTGTCGATCGTATGCGCACAATCGGGTTTGACACGCGTGTGCAATCTGTTAGAATTGGGATAAGAAATCGTGATGCTGTCGCCGGGCTTCGCTTCGTGATAGCCGCGTTTCACATTGCCGCGAATCCGAACAACGCCCGACCGCTCGGCTTTGTGGGTGCTCAAGGTCATATTGCTGTAAGATGCTGTAAGGCAACGTGCTGTGGTTGTAATCTTGGGATGGCCGATTGTGAGGTCTACGAAGGCTTGGTCGGGGAGGGTGGTTGTTCCTCTTTGTAGAGGAGCTGCTCCATTTGTTTCTCCGATAGGTAATACTTTTCCGGCACATCGCTCATTAAGATATCCAATAATATACACCCGTTTTCTTGACTGGGGGACGCCGAAATCCTTGCTGTTAAGCACAGCCCATTCGATACTATACCCCAAGTCCGAAAGCGCGCTGAGGATGATAGAGAAGGTGCGCCCCTTTTCATGGCATAGCAATCCGGGAACATTTTCAAGGCAGAAAATAGTAGGCTTTTTTGCTCTAAGTATTCGGGTAATTTCAAAGAAAAGAGTTCCTCGATTATCTTCAAATCCTTTTTTGAGCCCGGCCAACGAGAACGACTGGCAAGGAAAGCCACCGCATATGAGGTCGAAGTCGGGCATTTTGTCTGTGTTGATTGCTCTTGCGTCATCGCAAAACCACTCTCCTTCCGTGTTAAAAAGCGCGCGATAACTGCGATCGGCGTGTTTGTCGATTTCGCAGTGACCTACGCATTCCATTCCGTCAATTTGCTCAAAGGCGGCCCTAAAGCCGCCCACACCCGAGAATAAGTCGAAATATTTGATTGTTATCACCGTCCTTTTTTATAAAGAAAACGCGAAGCTTGGATTGCTCCTTGCTTCGCGTTCTTCATCTTATAAATTCGTTTTTTATGTTGTTACTCGTCTGATTTTCCCACAATTTCTTGTTCTGTTTGGGGATTTGAGCCAATGTCGTCCTTAACATGTTCAACGACTTCCGATATTGAACAGTCAATTATTCTGCAAATATCATCGAGCGTGATTGTTGATACAGGCAGGTTGTGCTTCAGCCGATGCACGGTGCTACCGCTCATCTTGTACTTGTTTCGCAATGTATACGTCGTAATGCCTTTGCGCTTCATAGTTTCCCATAGTGGTGTGTAAACTATCATTTTGCGTCCCCTTTCTGTATCTTGACAATTACAATTATGCCCGATATAATGAGCATAAAATATGCTCTATATAAAGAACATATAAGAGTGGACGCACATGCCTTTTCAGAATGATAGGGGACGAATAAATGAGAGTCGCAATAATCGGATTACGCAGTATAACGGCTTACGGTTTAGCGTTTATCCTGCCTCCGAACACTACAGAAATCGTAATCGAACGAGCAAACATGGTCAGCCATTTCGCACGCGAATGCATCGCCGCAAACGGAATCAAACTCACTGAATTTCCTGCCGATTATATGAGGCATGGTCTAAGCGCACCACGCAAGCGCAACATTTCAATCGTTGAACACAGCGACATTGTGCTCGCGAGTTGGGATGGGAAATCGCGCGGCATGAAACTTGTAATCGATAAATGCAAGGAATTAGGCATTCCGTATCGCATTTATGAGAAATTTCATTTTTACAGCTAAAGCGAAAACGCGAAGTCCAACATCTCCTGTGGAACCTCGCGTTCTTTGCTTAGATTCAGTTGTTCCGGGCATTCATCAAGCGCCCGTTTAACAGCTTCGTACACACATTCCTCGATGGTATCGAACCGCGCAATCATCATTGCGACATAATCACTCCGAGCACCACTCTTTATTTCCAAGAGCCTTTGATACGTTCGCATATGCTCCACATTTTCCTCATGAAAACTAAGCGTCAACCTTTTTCTGCTCATATCGCCACACGTTGCCGCACGAGCGATTCAAACGCTTTCGCGTTGATAGCCGCGTCCGTGAGGAAGATTGGCTCGCACAGCCCGACACGCGCGG
>CAYJPI010000303.1:0-3390 GCA_964372005.1 uncultured Oscillospiraceae bacterium
AAGGGTATAGGAAGTTATATAAGCGCAGTGCACTTTCAAGGTGGTTACATTTAATATTTGAGAACATAAAAAGAACAATTATTAAAAAGCGCAAGCAAAAGAGGGGGAGGGGTAAATGATGCGTAAGCTGATGACTTACTTGATGTTCTTTGCTCTATTCACAACGCTATGCATCGCCTTATTCCCAACATTTTTGGCCGACCTTTTAGGTAATGGCGCAAATGGCACGGGGGAAAGGACATATGTCGCGGCGGTTATTGATCCAAGCGGCGATGTGTTTGCCGTGGAAAAGCGCGATAACGGTGAGTATCGCATACAGGATGCACAAACCGGGGATAGAACGAAATTGATGGGGATACCCAAGAGTTTTGCACTCACCGATATTTCGCGCAGCTTGGATGGGTACACGCTTTTTGGAGGTTATGTTCAAAACGGCGTAGGGCTAAGTGCATATGAGCTGTATGCTGTAAATCCCGTAGGTGTGGGTGCGCTCATCATATCCGAAGAGACGGCAGGGGAAACGGCGGACGAGCAAAGAAACAGCGTATACGTGGCCGACATGGCCGCAACGGGTGACGATATCACCTTTGCAGTTGTACGCGGCGATGTTGCGGAACGGTATGTTTTTTCGGCTTCAAATGCCCAAGGTGTTACATCGATGGGATTTGAAGATGTTGTAACCCTCGATGCGGCAGATACGCTTAGCGCAAGCTTAGCCCTTGAAATGCTTTTAGAAAGCGGGCATAACAGTGCAATCACCTACCTTGCGCCCGCGACTGAGTCGGGCACGGTGGCCATACAAAACGCACAGCGCATTACCTCGCTTGATGCGGACGGAATAAGCCGCGACCACACCGTAGAGCTTTACAGGCCCTCGTGGGTAAGCATACTTATACTCGGGGTTATCGCGTTTGTAATTTTGTTTTTGTCATACGCATGCTATTATGCTGCTTGCGAGGTACACAAAGTGTATGTACCCTTGGTGCTCAAGCAGTTTATCATCCTCACGCTGGTGAGCTATTGGGCTGTTACACTACTGGTGAACCTATACATCGAACCTACACAATCGCACAATACTCGAGAAACGGTAATCGATGCTATGAGCGCAGATGTTAGCGGCTCACAAATTGAGGAAGGCACGGCGCAAAATATAATTGCCGATGCCTCCCGCTCTTGGGCAGGCGCTAACGCTGACTATATGGATAACACCTGGATTTTGTTTAATGAAGGCGGAGAAATAATCGCCACAACGGACGAAAAAGCACAGTGGATACGCGCGGGAGAAAACACAGGAATACTCAGCGAAGTGTCAAACGGCGATAGTGGGGATGCGATTTATGTCAAACCCGAGGGCATGCTCTACGCCGCCTTTAATCAGCAAGATGACGGGAACGTACTTTGCATGTTTATGAATGCCGGCATGATAGAGGCGAGGATTGCAAGCGATGTTTCCAAAACGGCACTCGGCATATATGCGGCACTCGGCATTATGCTGTTTATTGCGCTAATGGGTTTCGCAGTTTACACAAGCGGTGTTCGCCGCATAACGAAGGGGATGGATGCCATTGCCTCCGGAATGCATGGCGTGCATGTTGTTGAAAACTCGCGCGATGAGGTGCTGTCACTCGCTATGGCTTTCAACGATATGTCCGCGAAAATCGAGCAGACATTGGGTGAGGCTAAGCAGTCGCGAAGCGAATACTTTAGGTTTGTTCCCGAAAAAATGCTTGAACTCCTCGGTGCAAACAACATTGACGAGGTGAGCAAGGACATGACGGCATCACATGATATGTGTATGATGGTGGTACATTTCCACTTCCCCGAGGAGGAGTATCAAAACGAGGCACAGTCGCTCTTCAACGGCATCAACCGCGTTTTTGATTATATAAGCTCACCCGTAACACAAAACGGAGGAACGATTTACAATTTCTCATATGATGGATTTGATGCCGTATTTGAGAAGAATCCCGAAAAAGCCATAAGTGCGGCGGTGGCCGCTCAACAGGCAATGATAGGATTAAATGAGGAAAGGGCAGGAAAAGGGAAGGGCAAAATAATGCTTCGTATCGCCCTTGATTATGGAACAGCCACCCTCGGCATAGTGGGAACGCAGAGCCGTGTTGTGCCTACGGTGGTGTCCACCCATTTATCCACAGCGCGACACCTTATCGACATTGCGGATAAGGTAGGTGCAAATATACTCTGCACTGCCGAGGTATCGCAAATTGCTAAGGATTATTCACAAAGATATATCGGCAAGAGCCGCAATGTAGCAAGATTAGTGCGCGTTTTTGAGATGTTTGACGGCGATGCATACAGCATTCGCCAGCAAAAAGAAAACATGCGCGAAGAGTTTAGCAATGGAATATTCAGCATCTACAGCGGCGAATATACCAAGGCAAAAGAAATTTTCATGGATTTGGCGAGAAAGCGCAATGAGGATGGCATCGTGCGCCATTACCTGTACTTGGCCGATCGTTTTGAAAAGCAACCGCCTCAAGAAGTAGTTATCAATGTATAAAGGAGGCTTTAAATGTTAGATCAAGTTGATGTTATAGCCAACCAAGCACGCCAAATGGCGGAAAATCAAGTGCGCGGCGCGGTTGCTCGCACGCGCAGGTCCACCAGCATTGTAGCGATGGCGAATGCGCGCATGGGCAAAGCATATAAGGATATAAGCGACAGGGCAAATAAAAAAGGCCATTATGGCAGCAAAACCCGCAAGAAGGCCGGCGTGTATGCTGACGAGGGATTGCGCCTGCGCATGGCGGATGGATACGAGAGAAAATCCCCCGTGCAGGAAGTATGGGAATCGCCCACATATAGACAGAATATTATAAAAAAATGCATACTGGTAGGCGTTCTTCTTGCTATTATAAGCGTGGCGTTATATTATATTGTAGGATATGTAATGTGAATTAATATGTATTTTTTGGAGGAAGTCATTAGTGATAGCAAGCTTTTTTAAACAAATCATCAATTCGTTAGGCGTGGTATCGCGTACTTTTAGTGCGTTTTTCATGCGCCAAATAATTGGTGCTCAAGCTCGCTTCAGGCGGCTGACAAGCCTCACTCGTCATGCATCGAAGCTGCTTCCCAAGGCGATGAGCTCCGTAAGCCTCGCCACAAAGAAACCTACCAAAAGGCAAGACTATGTGGAAACCAAGCGCCTTTTTGTAGCGAAGTCTTTAATAGTATGGTTGATCGTGGGCGCGATTGCACTCGCTTTATTAATCTATTTTGTTGTGTGGCCATGGATTGTGAGCATGTTTTTTACAGCGCGATTCTACGAGCTTGAAGATGCCGTAGCTTCCTATAGCGGCAATGTGCTACTTTACTACGATGAGGAAAAATCCCAGCCGCTTCGCGAGGGTGACCTCGAAGACGGCG
>CAYJPI010000304.1:0-1926 GCA_964372005.1 uncultured Oscillospiraceae bacterium
TTTTTCATCGTTTGTGTCCTCCTAAATTTATTTTCGCACACGAAATAGAACGCATGCGTTATGATAACGATAAACCGAATTTGCTTCGATGAATCGCATATCAACGTTCTTCACGACGATACGCTTGGCCCTTTGCCTTCGGACCTGCCTTTTTAGCCCCGAGCGCTATCAGTACGAAGAGCGTGCAAAGGTAGGGTATCATCTGGAAAAGCTGGTATGGAATATCGGGATTGCTGATTTGCAAACGCAACTGCAATGCATCGCAGAAGCCGAAGAACAGGCAGGCAAAAAGCACACCAATAGCATTCCATCTACCAAATATTACTGCCGCAAGTGCAATGAAACCGCGCCCCGATACTATACCGTCGGAATAGATGTTTACATAGCAAGTGGTGAGATACGCACCGCCGATTCCGGCGAGAGCACCGCAAAGTATGCTTGCAACATATTTGTGCGAGATTACATTGATGCCGAGTGTTTCAGCGGCCTTAGGATATTCGCCCACAGCCTTGTAGTTAAGTCCTGCCCTTGTGCGCATGAAGAATAACCAAGTGAAGAAAACAAGCGCATATGTGAGGTACACCATGTATGGTTGATCGAGGAAGAAACGCTCGAAAAAGCCCATATCGGTGAGGCCTAAGTCGATGGCAGGGGTGCTCATCAACGTGCCTTGCGCGAGGGTAGAGCTAACGCCGAAATACACGCGATAGATGAATGATGCAACAGCAGGCGCGAATATGTTTATCGCCATACCGAGCACAATTTGTTCCGCACACAGTGTTACCGTACAAAATGCGTATATGAGGTTTACGAGGATACCGGCAAATGCACCGATAACTATACCGAACCAGGGGTTACCCGTAATATAGGTAGCCAAGAAGCCGGCAAGTGCACCGAAGGCCATTATTCCGTCTAGGCCGATGTTAACGAGTCCCGCACGTTCCGAATAGAGCTCGGCGAGTGCTACGAGAAGAAGCGGCGTCGCCATACGAAATGTGGAAAGAAGAAGTTCGCCAAAGAATTCCATTACGACACCTCCTTTTTACTTTGCAGGTGGGTTTGCATCCAAGTTTTGATTTGCGGAAGTCTAAGTAGTGCAAAACCAGCCACAGCAAACACGATTACAAGAGCCTGGATGATATCTACAACCGAGGTTGGCACATTTGTGCCCGCTTGCATCGTGGCAGCACCTGTCCTAAGAACCGCAAAGAAGTATGCTACAATCATCGTGGCGACAGGGTTTAATTGGCCGATAAGTGCCATCGCTACGCCATCAAAACCGTAGCCTACGGCATAGCCGCTAATCAAGCGGTACTGAGTGCCCAAAAGTTCTGTACTTCCGCCAAGCCCTGCTATCGCGCCCGATACGATGAAACTTAGTAGCATATAGCGTTTGACGGCGAACCCGTTAAAATGTGCGGCAGTCATATTGAAGCCGACGGCGCGTATGCTAAAGCCCTTCGATGTGCTGAAAAGGAAGTAATGCACCAAAATACCCACCACAATGGCGATGACGATACCATATGTCACCCTTAGATCGGGGAATATGCGTGCAAGTTGCGTTGCCTCGGGAATGGCGGCGGTTTGTGGCACATTGCCTTCGCGCAATAAATTTGTGAATACTATGCCCATGAAGAGCGTTGCAACATAGTTAAGCATTATGGAAACGATCATTTCATTCAGCCCACGAGTTACCTTCAAAAATCCGGGTATTGCACCCCAGATTCCGCCTGCGAGCGCGCCTGCGATTAGGCAAAGCACCGTAGCGCCAAAGCCCTCGAAACCCCAAGTGGTACCAACGAAACAAGCCGCTATAGACCCCATGATGAATTGACCTTCGCCGCCAAGATTAAACACGCCGCATTGATAAGCGAAGCATGCACATAGCCCGGTGAAAATGAGAGGGGTTGCCTTTACGAGCGTTGA
>CAYJPI010000304.1:1936-3385 GCA_964372005.1 uncultured Oscillospiraceae bacterium
TGAAGCGATGTTCGTAGGGCGGCCGAATGCACCTTGGAAGAGATAACCGATAGCTTCAGCCGGATTGCCACCAAGAGCCGCGATTATAATGCAACCGATGCCGAAGGCGAGGAAAATGGAAATGAGCGGAACTGCGAAGCTTATCATCCTTTGTTTTGTTTGCATACCTTTCACCTCACTTTCCCGCCATCGATAGGCTGATTTCTTCTATGGGGGGATTGATTCCGGAATACTCGCCCATTATTTGCCCTTCGAACAATACTATTATTCGATCGGACATTTCGAGTATTTCATCAAAATCTGCGGAGATGAGGAGCACGCCCGCGCCATCATCACGCGCATCGATCATGGATTGGCGAACGAAGCTTGTAGCGCCGATATCAAGGCCACGCGTTGGATGCACCGCGATGATGAGATCGGGGTTGCTTTCAAGCTCGCGTGCAAGAATTACCTTTTGTTGATTTCCGCCGGAAAGCGAGCGACTTTCCTGATCTACGCCTGCGCAACGAATATCGTACTTTTCGCGCATCTCGTCGGCATAATTGCGTATTTCATTCTTTTTAAGGTAGAAGCCCTTAGCCTTAGAGAACCTCGGGTCTTCGATGGTTTTTAGTACGAGATTATCCCGTATTGACATACTGCCGACAAGTCCCATCTTATTTCTATCCTCGGGAACATGGGATACGCTCTCGTCAATAAATCCGCGAGGGGAGTAGACGGAAACATTTTCGCCTTTAACATAAACTTCACCGCTTTCGGGTGAGAGTACACCGGCGGCAAGCTGCGCAAGCTGGCTTTGGCCGTTACCGTCCACGCCGCATATACCGACAACCTCACCACGACCTACGCGAAGGGTGATGTCATTAACGCCATTATGCTTGGATTCCTTTTTGTAATCGACATTTTCAAACTCAATAACGGGGGAGCCCGATAATTTAATTTTGCTGTATTGAGGGGGCTTAAGTTCGCGCCCTATCATCAAGTTAGCGAGTTCCTCGGCGGTGGTATCCTCTTTGTAAACGGTGGCGATGGTTTCGCCGCTTCGAAGCACGGTGATTCTATCGGATATTCGCATAACTTCACGCATTTTATGGCTTATGAAAATTACACTCTTGCCTTCATCCGTGAACTTTTTAATTATAGCAAATAAACTTTCAGCTTCGATATCTGTAAGTGCGGCAGTTGGTTCATCAAGAACGAGTAATTTTGCATCACGATAAAGCGCCTTAAGTATTTCAACGCGCTGCTGTGCGCCCACCGCAATATCCGTGATGGGTTTATCAAGCTCTAAATCGAGATTATAGCGTTCAAGAAGTTCGGTAATTTCTTGCCGTTTCTTCTTCATATCGATGAACAAGCTTCTGTCACGTTTATCGCCGAGGATGATGTTTTCAAGCACGCTCATGGCCTCAACCAGCATGAAATGTTGATGAACCATGCCTATGCCCA
>CAYJPI010000305.1:0-3376 GCA_964372005.1 uncultured Oscillospiraceae bacterium
TTTTGAAACAACGCAGTATCTTGAAAAAGGCAAAAAACTCGCCTTTCTTTACACCGTAGCGCGCAACTGTTGCAATGATTATTTCAGAAAATCAAGGCAAACGGTGAACATTGATAGCTTGGCAGAGGTATCGGAAGAAACGTCGGATGGTTTGGAAACAACTATTTCCGTTCGCGCCGCTGTGTCAAAATTGAGTGACGAGGAACAAGAAATGGTATTACTTCGCTTTAAAAATGAACTTAGGTTAAACGAAATCGCGGAGTACTTGGGTATTTCAAGATTTGCGGTTTATAGGAAGCTGAATGCAATCGAAAAACAGCTAAAAGCTACTTTGAGAAAGGAGGATTTTTATGGATAGAAAACTAGAATCCGCATTAAAACAGAACTTTACCCCACCGCCATCGCAGCGAAGCGAATCGTTTATTAACAGCATTTCATATCCAAAAGCAAAGTTCAGTGAAGTGCTAATCTCGCAAATCGGGTTTATCCGAAAAAGGGTGTGGTTTCTATTTGCAATCGGTGTTTGTTTCGCTTTTTTCTATACGAAATTTGCGAATGTGCCGGAAAACATCATTTCGGGCGTATCGGCAATATTACCGCTATTCTCATTGTGTGTGATTACCGAAATCTACAAAAGCACTGCACATAATATGGATGAGATGGAGCTTTCTTGCAAGTACAATCTGCCTAAAATTACACTCATGCGGCTTGGAATACTCGGCACTGTCAGCTTTGTGATGCTCCTGTTGTTTGTTGCGATTGTGGGAAAAAGCGACTTTGGAACACTCAGAAACACGGTTTACATCGCTGTACCGTATTTGCTCACAAGCTACATCAGCCTTTTGATCGTCTCAAAACTTCGCACAAAGGAAACGGTTTATGTTTGCGCTTCGGTAAGTGGGGCAGTTAGTCTTTTTACCTTCGTAGCTAACAGTAATTATAAGTTTATCTACAATGTGGACTTTACTTTTATTTGGGTGACATCGCTTGTAGCGCTTATGGGTTTACTCGCGTTAAGCATTATTAGATTTATTCAATCACAGGAGGAATTACAGTGGAACTTAGTATAGACAGAATAACAAAGCAATATAAAAACAAAATCGCCGTTGACAGGCTATCCCTTACACTTACGAGCGGTGTTTACGGTCTGCTCGGAGCAAACGGTGCGGGAAAAACCACGCTTATGCGCATGATTTGCGGCATCCTAAAGCCGACAAGCGGTGAAGTAAAGTTTAACGGAATTGATGTATCAGAAGAAAATTATCGCGATGCACTCGGCTATTTGCCCCAGGATTTCGGATATTATCCCGAATTTTCAGCGCAGGATTTCATGTATTATATGGCGAGCCTTAAAGGAATGACAAAGGCGCAGGCAAAGGCAAAAACAAAGGAGTTATTTGAAATTGTATCACTGTCGGACGTAGCAAAAAGGAAAATCAAGACATTTTCGGGCGGCATGAAACAGCGCTTGGGCATCGCACAGGCAATGCTTAACAACCCTAAAATCTTAGTGCTTGATGAGCCTACGGCAGGCCTTGACCCCAAAGAGCGTGTGCGCTTTCGTAATCTTATATCCGAACTCGGAAAGGATAGAATTGTCCTTTTATCTACGCATATCGTGTCCGATGTGGAGAATATCGCAAGCACCATCCTTGTGATGAAGGACGGGCGAATGCTCCACAACGGCGCGTTAGAGCATATCATTAAAGCGATTGACGGTAAGGTGTTTGAGTGCGTGGTGGACAACAAAACAGCCGAAAAGCTAATGTCTTACCCCGTTATCAATCTTAGAGCAGAGGGCAAAAACACATTTTTGCGGCTTGTATCTGATGAAAAACCGCACGATACGGCGGTGAGTGTTACGGCTACTTTGGAGGATTTGTATTTGTATTATTTTTCGGAGGTAGATGGGAATGAATAACTTTTGGAGCTTGGTAGGGTTTGAATATAAAAAGATTTTTGTTAGAAAGTCGGTCTTTATCGCAATGCTGTTACTAATCGCCGCAACTCTATTGTCAACCGTTGCGACTGTGTTAGGAGATGAAGACCCAAACGACCCCAATAGCTTAACAAGGTATGAAGAAATGTTAATTTACAAAGAACATGATCTTGCATTGTCCGGCAGAGAATTAACGGGAGATTTGATTTTTGAAGCGGCGAGTGTCTATGCCACCATACCCGATAATGTTTACCCATATACCGACAGTGAAGAATATCAGACTTTTGCGATGCCTTACAGTAAAGTATTCACTACGGTGGACTCTGCCTACACAAACCGTAACGAGCCGTTCGGCTATAAGGAAATGGGGACACTTACGAAAGAGCAAGCGGGCGATTATTACAATATACGCTCGGATCAGTATCGCTTGAATCTAGAAAACAACCCCCTGTTCACACAGGAAAACGTGGAAAGAATTATTGCGATTGACAGCGAAGTTCAAAAACCGATTGTGCTTGAATACGCAGATGGATATATGCGCCATATACGCCTATCGACTTCAAATACAATAGTATTTTTGCTTTTTATTGCATTCGTTGTCGCTCCGATTTTTTCAGGCGAGCATCAAACAAAAACAGCTAACCTTATTCTTACTTCCAAGAACGGCAAAAGAGAAACAATTTTAGCAAAATTCTTTGTAGCAATGTCAATAGGCGCCGGTACAGTAGTGATAACAAGCCTTCTTTCGTATTTTGGTTGTATGATTGTGTATGGATTTGAGGGTGCAAATGCCTCTATTCAAAACCTGATAGCGTTAATAACATACGACTTTACCTTACTTGAAGTCACAATAGCACTTTTCACTTTATCATTATTTTCTGCCTTCTTGATGACTTCAATTGCGCTGTTTGCGTCTTCTGCGGGAAAGAAAAACAGCATATCTCTTATTCTATCGGTGTTGATTATATTTTTAGAAATATCGGGATTAGGCACCGCCTTAGGTAAAGTACAGTATTTTTTGCCTTCCGCGATATCTTCGTTCAACACTTTCTATCTGCAACTTTCGTTCAATGTTTTCGGCATGGAACTATGGCTTTATCAGGCGGTTTGCATTGTATCTATCATAGTGGGTGGTTTATTGTTACTGCTCACATATCGCAATTTTAAGCAGCATCAAGTTGGGTAGGGGGTGAACGGGAAGCTTGATATGGATTTAATGAGTTTTTGTGATGGTGGGACTACCGGTCTCGTCACGCAGGAATGTTTGCGATGTAGTACATGGGTTAGGGTTAATGGTGATGTAAGAAAAGGATGCAATTTCTGTTTTTTACCACATCGCAAAGAACAGTAATATTCCCTGAAATAGGCATAAGGGAGATAATGAAGTGATATTATAGGTCGAAACAGTTTAGTCGGATTTCCGACGGAACTGTTAGA
>CAYJPI010000306.1:0-3351 GCA_964372005.1 uncultured Oscillospiraceae bacterium
AACTTTTTGCTGGTCATAATCCAGATAACAAAACCTCCGCAGAGCTTTTGAAAAAACTTGGATTTGTTAAGCTTCGAGAAGAGCTGTTCCAACCAACTGGGCTAATACATCCATTTTATCAACTAAAACAAAAAGACACCTTTCTATAATATAATAGAGCGAGAAAAGCGCAAAGTAGTGATTGACGAATTATCGATAGTTGAACAAACGGGCGAGGGGCGTTTTCTCGTGCGCATCGTTTGTTCACGCGGCACATATGTTAGAACGCTATGCGAGGATATTGCCACCAAGCTTGGCAAGAAGGCGCATATGTCGTTCCTGTTGAGATCACGCTCGGGCATGTTTTGCGTTGAGGAATCATACAGCATCGCGCAGATAGCATCGCTTGCACAGGATGGACGGCAGGGCGAAGCGATCATGAAGATTGAGGATACACTACCCGACATGCCGCGCATCGACATAACGAACACCACGCATGTTACATGGCTAAAAACAGGACGAACATCGCCCGTCAGCATGCAAAACGAGCAGAGGGTATGCGTGTATTTTCGTGAGGAGTTCCTTGGGCTGGGAACAGTGACGGACGGGCAGTTAAAGCTGTTCTTGCATCTTTATGATTGATTGAAAGATGGGCATATTCACACAGGAGGAGGGGAAACGGTATGCAAAAGCAGGCGAAGCGCGCATCCGCGGTTGCGCTTGGATTGTTTGATGGGATCCACATAGGGCATGCATCGCTACTTAGGCGCATGGTGGCCATCGCAAAAGAAAACGACCTTTCATCCATGGTGTACACATTTGAGAATCACCCGGCGACATTGCTTGGGATAACACCCGCATTGTTGATGACGCCTGACGAAAGGCGAAGAGCGATGCACGAGTGCGGCGTAGAAACGGTGCATATGTGCACATTCGATCGCAAGATGGCCGAAACGCCTGCCGAAGATTTCATCGATGAGCTCGTGGAACGGTATGATGTGCGCGCGATCGTTGCCGGATTTAATTACAATTTCGGCAAGAATGCGACCGGGAATGAGACCTTGCTTCGCGAGATGGGCGAGAAGAAGGGTTTTATCGTCCACATCGAAGCGCCTGTACAGCTCGGCGGCGATGCCGTATCGAGTACGCGGATACGAAAGGCGTTAAAGAGCGGGGACATAGTGAGCGCGAACGAAATGTTTGGCTACACATATGCACTCGAAGGAACGGTGGTTGAGAACAGGCGCATCGGCCGCACAATTGGGTTTCCGACGGCAAACATATTGCCGACTGAAGGCAAGCTTTTGCCCAAGGCAGGCGTATACGCCACAAGGGCTTATGTGCGAGGGCAGTGGCATGACTCGATCACGAATGTTGGAACCAATCCCACGGTTGGAGGGGAGAGAACGAGTGTGGAGACGCATATACTCGACTTCGACGGGGATATTTACGGCGATGACATGAAAGTTGAGTTTTTGTTGCACGCGCGTGGCGAGGTTAAATTTGATTCTAAGGAGATGCTCGCCGAGCAGATTGCATGTGATGTTGGCTTTGTTAGGGCGCACTTTGCTAAGGCTATAGAGCGTGTAGGCTGTCCATGTCATAGCAATTGCTAACATTATTAGGCGGTCGAAGATTGTCAAAACCCAAAAATAGGATGTAAAAAAAACGTGGCAACTGTTTACATGGGTTTGAGGATGTGGTATACTACGAAGGAATTACTGAAGAACCGGTGCAAGGTTTCGCGAAGCTCCAACGCGTTACGTTCGCATACGGGGATCAAAGAAAGATGGAGGATAACATGGAGAAGGATATCAAGATTCAAATTATTGAGAAGCACGCGATACATGAGGGAGACACGGGTTCGCCCGAGGTGCAGGTTGCACTCCTCACGTTCCGCATCAACCACTTGAACGAGCACTTGAAGGCGCACAAGAAGGATCACCATTCCCGCCGCGGCCTTTTGAAGATGGTCGGTCAGCGTCGTGGTCTCTTGAACTACCTCAAGAGCAAGGACATCGAGCGTTACCGTGCGCTCATCGCAGAACTCGGACTGCGTAAGTAAGAATCACCAAACACGAACCCCTTTGCCGTTCAGGCCGAGGGGTTTTTGCATGTGTAATAAATTGTAACATAATTTTTATATATTTGACGCAACCTTGTACTCGCTGTGTGCGTTTTATGTGTAGTAGAGGATACGAGGGGGACGCTTAGGGACTCCGTCCCTAAGAACCCTGCAAGGGGGTTTAATCCCCGTGACCCCAATTATGCGCCGCCATGTGGCTCAGGGGGGTGGATTTCATTTTTTTGCCATTGATCAAAGCAAAAAAATGGGTGCAGGGTGATTGTGAAAGAGTAAAATAATATAATATCAGGAGGAAGAGAAAATGAAAAAGCGTATTTTAGCGGTAGTTTTGGCGGCGATAGTTTGTTTTGGGGCAATAGGATGCTCGGCAGGTTCATCGGAGCCGGAGATGGAATACTCAACAGATACGGCCGCCATGGAGTCCATGCCAATGATGACGGAAGAATACATATCGTATGATGAAGAGGCGGAGATGATGGCTTCCGAAGCTCCGGCAGAGCCCGGCTGGGGAGCGGACGATGTCGACCGAGCAGCCAATACGGCAGGCGCAACACAGCATAAGATAATTAAAACCGCGAGCCTTACCATCGAAACCAAGGAGTTCGAATCGCATGTGGCGCATATACGTGCGCGAGTTGAAGAGATGGGCGGATACATCGAATATTCGAGCCAGGAGGGTAGCGAGCCCACCACTTATGACGACCGTGGACGTTACGCGTACATAGTTGCAAGAGTACCGCAGGCGCAGATGGAGGCATTCCTTGCCGACACCAAGGGACTTGCGAGCGTCGTGCACGAGAGCACCGGCGGCGACGACATCACAGCGAATTACTTTGACACCGAGAGCCGCCTTGAAATCTACACCGGCCAGCGAGACCGCATCCTCACCCTTCTTGAAGGTGCTACCACCATGGAGGATATAATTACGCTCGAGCAGGAACTTTCAAGGCTCACATATGAAATCGAAGCTTTGACATCCCAGCTTAGAAGATGGGACGATCTCGTATCATACGCGACGGTTGACATCAGCGTGAGCGAAGTTCCCGAGATCAGCGCAGTGGTGAGCGAGGAAGGCCTCGGCGATCGTATCGGACAGGGCTTGACAGGGACACTTGCAGGAATGTCGGTTTTCTTTGAGAATATGTTGGTTATCCTCGTTGTAATGTCCCCCGTTTTGATACTTCTTGGCGTTATCGGGCTTGTGATTGTGCTAATCGTAAGGCGAAAAGGCAAGAAAAAGAATGGTGATGGAGCGCCACCGCCCACAACGAACCAAGGATACTACG
>CAYJPI010000307.1:0-3339 GCA_964372005.1 uncultured Oscillospiraceae bacterium
AGGCACCTTTCTACCGTATCGTTGTTGCAGACAGCCGCGCACCCCGTGACGGTGCATTCGTTGAAGAAATTGGCTACTACAACCCCCTCACCGAGCCTGCAGAAATCAAAGTAGACGGTGAGAAAGCAGCCAAGTGGATGAAGGACGGTGCCCAACCTACAGATACGGTTCGCGCATTGCTCAAGAAGAGCGGCGCAATCCAGTAATGGAACGAGGCGACCACATGGGAGAATTGGTAGAATATATCGCGAAGAACCTTGTGGAGAAGCCCGAACAGGTTACGATCAACGTTAAAGAAGGTGAAAGCGCTACGATTATTGAGTTGTCGGTAGCCCCTGAGGATATGGGGAAAGTTATCGGTAAACAGGGTCGCATCGCAAAAGCCATCCGCACTGTGGTCAAGGCTGCATCCATCAAGGAAAACAAAAAATACATAGTGGAAATCATGTAATGGAATATTATCGCATTGCACTCGTTTCTCGTCCTCACGGCGTTAAAGGAGGCATAAAATTACATCCGCTTACGGATAATACATCAAGGTTTAAGGGCTTAACGGAAGCGTTTCTTGAGGTGAACGGGACATACACCCCGATCGAAATCACGAGCGTTTCAGTTACGCCTGATGCTGTGTTCGCAACTTTTAAAGGCGTAGATACACGTGAGCAAGCCGAAGCTATTCGTGATGCTTATATCGCTGTAGATAAGGCACATGCAGTGAAACTGCCTGAGGGACAGTATTTTATTGCGGATCTCATCGGCTGTGAAGTTGTTGACACGAACGATGTCGTGTATGGCAAGCTCACTGAGGTTTTAGAAACCGGTGCGAACGATGTCTACGTTGTACGTGGTGCAAAAAACGCTATGGTTCCCGCGTTAAAACGTGTTCTTAGTAGCGTTGATGTGGCTGCAAAACGTATCGTTTTGGATGCATCCGTAGTCGAGGAGGTAGTTCTCTTTGAGGATTGATGTATTAACACTTTTCCCGGATATGTTCCCCGGTGTATGCAATTCAAGCATACTTGGCCGCGCACAGAGCAGCGAAAAACTTCGCATCGATGTGCATGATATCCGTGAATATGCGAGCAACAAGCATCGAAAAGCGGACGATTATCCATTTGGCGGCGGTGACGGGCTTGTAATGATGGTGCAACCCATCCTCGATGCTATGGATTCCGTGCTCGAGGACGGTGTCGCCGCACATCGCATTTTGCTTTCGCCGCGTGGTCGAGTCCTAAATGTGGCTCGTGCGAAGGAATTGGCGAAGAAGGATCGCCTCTTATTGCTTTGCGGACACTATGAAGGAGTGGACGAGAGAGTGATGTCATCCATAGACGAGGAAATATCCATAGGTGATTATGTTTTAACCGGTGGAGAGTTGCCTGCTATGGTGCTCATTGACTGTGTAAGCCGCTTCTTACCGGGAGTTCTCGGAAACGATACGTCCGCAGATGATGAGTCATTTTCATCTGATGGATTGCTCGAGTATCCACAATATACGCGTCCTTCCGAGTATCGAGGTATGAAAGTTCCGGATATCCTGCTAAGTGGGCATCATGCCAATATAATGGCGTGGCGAAAGGCGCAATCTATCGTGAAAACGAGGATGAATCGTCCGGAAATTCTCGAGAGCATCGATATTCCGCTAACTAAGCTTGAAAAGCGCATGCTTGAAGCTATAGAAAATGAAATTTCTTGATCAAAGCCCTTGTATTAATCAGGCGAGTGTGATAGAATTACAATGTTTGTAATACAGGCGGTCCGCTACACAGCGTGTATGAACGTCTAATATAAAGGAGAAAGAAAACAATGGCAGACATCATCCGTGAACTAGAGAAAGAACAATTACGCACAGACCTTCCCGACATTGAAATCGGTGATACCGTTAAGGTATACGTAAAGGTTGTCGAAGGCACTCGCGAGCGCTTGCAGAACTTCGAAGGCACTGTAATCAAAATGCAGGGCGGCGCAGTTCGTAAGACATTTACCGTACGTCGCTTGTCCTACGGTGTAGGCGTTGAGCGTACATTCCCCTATCATAGCCCCCGTATCGGCCGTATCGAAGTGGTACGTCACGGTAAGGTTCGCAGAGCAAAGCTCTACTACCTCCGCGATAGAGTCGGTAAGGCTGCGAAGGTTACAGAACGTATCGTAGATAAGAAGAGCAAATAACATTAAGTAAACCATTCTTAGTGGGGCTGCATGTATCAAGCATGCGGTCCCATTTGCTTTCTCTCCTCGCCCACTTCTCGTAATCGCATCGTGCAACATAGGAAGTCTTAACGCATTCACCTATACAATCTCCCTCGCATACGATGTATAGCAGCTCCGTTAGATATCGAACATATCAACTATGAGCTCAAAACAACATATTTGCTGGAGGTTATTTTGCATGAAAAAAATGTTCTCACTGTTTATGGTGCTTGCACTACTTCTCACGGTATCGTATGGTTGCACAACACAGCCTCAGGACAGAATACGTGAAGTGTTGGTAACCGAAGTTACACACTCTGTTTTCTATGCACCTCAGTACATTGCACAGTCTCTGGGCTTCTTTGAAGAGGAAGGATTAGATGTAACATTTTCTAATGCGGGTGGATCTGATAAAGCCATGACGGCTCTGCTCTCCGGTGAAGCTGATATAGGACTTATGGGACCTGAAACGGCAATATATGTTGCGGCAAGCGGAAAAGATGACCATCCGCTAATAGTTGGGCAGCTGACAAAGAGAGATGGGTCGTTCATGATTGGCAGAAGTGTAGAGCCCGACTTTGAGTGGGCGGGATTACAGGGAAAATCGATAATTGGTGGGCGCAAAGGCGGCATGCCTTAAAAGACATTGGAATATGTTTTAAGGCAAAACGGCTTGGAACCCGGAGTTGATGTTGAAGTAATAGAAGGAATACAATTCGACCTTATTGCCAGCGCATTTGATAGCGGAACCGGAGATTACGTGTCTCTATTCGAGCCATCGGCTACGCAATTTGTTAATGATGGCAAAGGCCACATTGTCGCGAATGTCGGTGAAGCGTCAGGAGAGATACCATATACAGCTTACATGGCAAGCTCTTCGATGTTGCAAGAGAATCCGGATCTAATAGAATCGTTCCTGAAGGCCATTTATAAGGCGCAAAGATGGATTCAAACGGCATCCGACTCGGAGGTTGCCGAAGTTCTTGCCCCCCACTTTCCGGATTCCGACTTAGAGCTTCTTACAACGGTGTGCAAAAACTACCGCGAAACAGATTCCTGGTCGAGCGACCCTGTAATGAAGGAGAGCGCGTACAACAGACTGCTCGAGGTAATTAGCCAAGCAGGCGAACTTTCCGCACCTGTGCCCTT
>CAYJPI010000308.1:0-3336 GCA_964372005.1 uncultured Oscillospiraceae bacterium
TACTTCCCATACATTTTCTTGTAGTAATCCTTATACTCACCGCTGATGATATTCCCCCACCACGACTTGTTATTTAGATACCAATCGATGGTGAGCCTTATGCCGTCATCAAATTTGGTGGTCGGAAGCCATCCGAGTTGCGCATGTATTTTCGATGGATCGATGGCGTAACGCATGTCGTGTCCGGCTCTATCCTTCACAAATCTAATAAGCGATTCGTCTTTCCCGAGCACTTTAAGTATCGTTTTTACGACATCCAAGTTAGTTTTTTCGTTATGGCCGCCTATGTTGTAGACTTCGCCTAATTTTCCATTATGAATGATAAGGTCAATCGCCGCGCAGTGATCCGTTACGTACAACCAATCACGAACATTTTCACCCGTGCCATATACCGGTAATTCCTCCCCTTCAATCGCATTCAAGGTCATGAGGGGGATGAGCTTTTCGGGGAAGTGATACGGCCCGTAGTTGTTTGAGCACCTCGAAAGCGTCACTGGCAATCCATAGGTTCTGTGATACGCCAAGCACAACAAATCCGCCGATGCCTTTGAGGCCGAATACGGGCTTGAAGTATGAATGGGCGTTTCTTCCGTGAAAAACAAATCCGGTCTGTCTAATGGCAAATCGCCATAAACCTCATCGGTGGATACCTGATGAAAGCGTGAAGTTTTGTGCTTTCGGCAAGCATCCATGAGCACCTGCGTGCCAAGTATATTGGTCGTGAGGAACACCCCCGGGTTCTCGATAGAGCGATCGACATGGCTTTCAGCCGCGAAGTTGACGACAATATCCGGGTTTTCTTTGGTGAAAATAGCATCGATATCGCCTCGGTCGCAAATATCGGCTTTGTAGAAGGTGAAGTTCTCGTTATCCTTTACAGGATCGAGCGTTTCCATATTGCCGGCATATGTCAAGGCATCAACGCACACGACTTTATAATCGTCATACTTGCCGAGGATGTAATGTATGAAATTTCCACCGATAAACCCGGCTCCGCCTGTTACAAGTATTTTCATGACAGTATACCTCCTAATAATCCGTTATAACCTCGCACAATAGCGGGGCCGCCTCATCCTTTGCCGATAAGGTAGGTGTATCAATTCCCCAATCAATCGCAAGTTCGGGGTCGTTCCATGCGATACTTCCATCCGACTCGGGCGCATAGTAATTATCGGATTTGTACAAAAATTCCACATCATTTGTCAATGTTAAAAAGGCATGTCCAAACCCACGGGGGATAAGCAGTTGACGTTTGTTTTCTGCGGACAGTTCAACGGCCACCCATTGCTTATATGTAGCACTATTCGGTCGCAAATCTACAGCCACATCGAGCACGGCACCTGCCGAACATCGAACAAGTTTAGCCTGTGAATCCGTTCCCCTTTGAAAATGGATTCCGCGCAAAGTTCCTTTTTTCGATGAGTAGGAATGATTATCCTGCACAAAATCATACGAAAGCCCGGCTTGCTCAAATACACGTTTAGAATAGCTTTCCATAAAGAAGCCGCGGTAGTCTCCGAATACTCTCGGCTCGACTATGTATACGCCTTCCAATTTTGTCACAATGAAATTCATTTCCACGCTCCTTAATATAGGATTTTCCCCTCGGAAACATTTTTAAGATGTGCTCCATAGGGCGACTTTCCGTAATCCTCTGCCGATTTCATTAGCTGATTTCGGTCAATCCACCCATTGTTGTAAGCAATTTCTTCGGGCACAGCAATCTTAATTCCGGTGCGCTGTTCAATTACACGAACACATTCAGTTGCCTCGGATAGTGACTGAATAGTCCCTGTGTCAAGCCACGCGAACCCGCGGCCTAATGTAACCACTTGCAATGATCCTTCTTCCAAGTATATGCGGTTCAAATCAGTTATTTCAAGTTCTCCGCGAGATGAAGGTTTTAATGCCTTTGCGCGCTCACAAACCATTTTATCATAGAAGTAAAGCCCCGTCACCGCATAGTTCGACTTAGGTTCTTTAGGTTTTTCTTCAATCGAAACAGCATTGCCTTCCCCATCAAATTCAACCACACCAAACCGCTCAGGATCTTCAACAAAATACCCGAACACAGTCGCGCCGTTTTCCTTTTTGACGGCACGCTTCAGCGATTCGGTAAGCCCTGCGCCGTAAAAAATATTATCTCCCAAAATCATCGCGCATCGATCATCGCCGACGAACTCCTCGCCAATGATAAATGCCTGCGCAAGACCGTCCGGTGACGGCTGTTCTTTGTACAACAGATTGATTCCGTAGCGACTGCCATCGCCGAGCAAACGAATAAAATTCGGCAAATCCTGCGGTGTCGAAATTATCAAAATATCCTTTATTCCGGCAAGCATCAAAGTAGATAACGGGTAGTAAATCATCGGCTTATCATAAATCGGTAAAAGCTGTTTACTCGTTACCATCGTGAGCGGATAAAGCCTCGTGCCGCTACCGCCGGCTAAAATTATACCTTTCATTTTTTCCTCCCGAATTTTTTTCTGCTATTCCATCGAATCAAATGGCTATTCTTTGATCATATCTTCCACTAACGCAAGTGCCGTTCGAATAACCGCATGCATATCATAATATTTGTATTCCCCTAACCTTCCACCGAAGTGCACACCCTCTTCTTTGCCGGCGAGCATTCTATACTTGTCGTATTTTTCTTTTGTATCTTCATTATTCACAGGATAATAAGGTTCAACTTCCTGCGACCACTCAACAGGGTACTCCATCGTAATAACGGTTTTATCCTGCTTCCCAAATTCAAAATGCTTGTGTTCGATAATCCGAGTAAAAGGAGTCTTTGCATCGGTATAATTCATCACTGCAACGCCTTGATGATTCTGCTTATCCAGAGTTTTATGTTCAAAACGCAAACTTCGATATTGCAAAGGTCCGTATCGATAGTCGAAATAGCTATCGATTGTTCCGGTGTAAATAATCTGATTAGCCTTTTTCGTGAATGTATCGCGGTTTTCTAAGTAATCCGTATTCAATAGCACGTCGCTGCCCTCAAGCATCTTTTCGATTATGGGCGTGTAACCACCTGTCGGAATCCCTTGATAGATGTCATTAAAATAATTATTATCGTATGTAAAACGTACAGGAAGGCGTTTGATCAGCGATGTCGGTAAATCTTTACAGGAGGTTCCCCACTGTTTCTCCGTATAACCCTTTACCAGCTTCTCGTATATATCCCGACCAACCATTTTAATAGCGTGTTCTTCAAGATTCTTTGGTTCGCCAACAATTTCTTGGCTTTGTTCAAGTATTTTTTCCTGTGCTTGCTCTGGTGTAACTACGCCCCACATTTTATTGAACGTATTCATGTTAAACGGCAGATTA
>CAYJPI010000309.1:0-847 GCA_964372005.1 uncultured Oscillospiraceae bacterium
CATATGACAGCATAACGTTTTGCTCCGAAAGTCACAGTCCCGAGGAAAAATATGCGGCTTGCATAAAGCATAAAATCGACTTTATGATTGAAGATCGATTGGATAATATAGATGCTATATCGGGCATCACTAAAGTGCTTTGCATGGATGCGGGATATAACCGCACTTGTTCAGCTATAGGCGTGGAACGGGTGTATGACTGGAAGGGCGTAGAATCAAGCCTTGTTTCCGCTCAAACGAGCCAATTATAGCCTTGCTGCCGCCGCTTCATCCAATATGCATATTACGTTGGGATGAAGCTGAAGTATGCTTGCCGGCATTATGGGAGTGATTGGGCCGCCTATCATCCTTGGTGCTACATCAACGAGCGCTGAACCGAGAGCAAGCACGATAAGCTTTTTTGCCGAAAGTAAAGTGCTCATACCCATGGTGATGGCACGCGGCGCATTTATGCTCGCATCGATAAAATATGAATGGTATTCATTCGCTGTGCTCTTTTGTAGCGTTACGGCATGCGTAAGAGGCGCAAAATCCGAACCCGGTTCATTGAATGCGATATTCCCATTATGGCCAACCGCAAGAAGCCCGATATCAATTTGGCCGATATTCAGCACGGTTTCTTCAAAGCGAGCACAGGCAACTGAGAGGTCGGGGCACCTTCCATCGGGGTGATTAATAAACGATGGGGTAATATGGCAAGGATCATACAAATGCTTGGCAAGATATCCTCTAAGATTGCGCGATGCAACGGGGTGGTTGCCAACAAACTCACTTGTTCCAAGCACCTTCATATCACTCCATTCGAGTATTCCGGCGTTAGTAAGCGTGCATAGATTAGCGTATGTGG
>CAYJPI010000309.1:857-3316 GCA_964372005.1 uncultured Oscillospiraceae bacterium
CCATCCGGCTTTTCTATCACCGATGAGGCGAACACGGTAGATGCGGCGGTGCTCGCGGCGGTGCTGTTGCGGTATACCATAATGCGCATAATATATCCTCCAAATTAGTGCGATGATTTTATTTATTAGTATAGCACGTTTTATGTAAAAGTGTAAGTGTGCGAATAAAACTGCGTGATTTATTCTGTAAAAAAACCATTTTTTTCATAAGGCACTAAAAATATTGGTTATATCAATTTTTGAATAATTGTACATGCTACTATAAATATTGGGTAAATCGGCACGAAAATGACTACAAATATCTACATTTTGCTTATTGCATTCTTATTAGCGATGATGTATAATAAGGGTAACTTATAAAAATGAAAATTATAGTAGAAATAAATTTTAAGGGGAAAGAAAGTGGCTGCTGATTTAGAGTTGTATCGTGTTTTCTGTACGGTTGCCCATTGTGGTAGCTTATCTCATGCGGCGCGTGAACTGTACATCAGTCAACCCGCGGTAAGCCAAGCTATGCGCAGGTTGGAGGATAGCCTTGGGTGCTCGCTTTTCACACGTACCAGTCGAGGGATTACGCTTACGAGCGAGGGGCGCATGCTTTATGGCTATGCCGATCGTGCCGTTAGCCTAGTAAGTGCGGCGGAGGACAAGCTTAATCGTATGCGCACATTGCAATCCGGTGGATTGATGATAGGTGCAAGTGATACATTATGCCAATACTTCTTGCTTCCGTACCTTGAAAAATTTCATGGAGAATATCCTGAGGTTCAGTTGCAGGTTACAAACCGCACTACGCCCGAAACAGTGGAACTTTTAAAAATTGGCAAGGTGGATATTGCGCTTGTGAATTTGCCTATCGAAGGTGAAGCGCTATGTGTTCGCGAATGCTTAGAGGTTCACGATGTTTTTGTTGCCGCAGAGCGCTTTTCGCACCTGCGCGGGCAAAAAGTACCGTTTGATGTATTAGCGCGCGAGCCATTGGTGCTTTTGGAACAAGCATCAAACTCCCGTAAATATCTTGATGATTTTGCAACCCAACATGGCATTACCCTTCATCCCGAAATCGAACTTTCGGCACATAGCTTGTTGGTACAATTTGCAAGCATAGGGCTCGGGATAGCATGCGTAACGGAGGAATTCGCCAGAGAGGCGCTCGATAGCGGGGCACTCTTTGAAATAGAACTCGAAACGCCTATGCCGGCGCGAGCTATAGGGCTCATATCGCTCGATGGGGTACCTTTGTCGGCCGCCGCACATCGTTTTATCGAAATTTTGATGGATGAAAACACGCTTTAATGGCGTGCAACAAAAGGATTCTTACAAAAAGGCGGAACATGCTGCAAATTTTCGGATGAAATTTAGGATTTTTATTTCTCCGTGCAGGGATTTCAGTTTTTTTGTGGAATAATAAGAGTATAGCGCAGGCAGGAGCTTCGCGCTCGCGAGGCCTTGCATAGATGGCGCCGAAAAGGAGTTGAGCTACATGCGTATTTCCATCTCGGGAAAGAACATCGAAGTGTCTAATTACTTGAAGGACTTGGTCGACAAGAAGGTCAACAAGCTCGAACGGTATTTTAAGAAAGATACCGAAGTGAGTGTCATGTTGAATGTCGAGCGCAATCGCCACATCGTCGAGGTGACTATCCCCTATGATGGCGGAATCATCCGCGCTGAGGAAGTCACAGGAGACATGTACGCATCTATCGATAATGTACTCGATAAGCTTGAAAAGCAAATTCTTCGCCACCGCACAAAACTGGAGAAGAAGCTTAAAACCGGGGCTTTTGTGCATGATGAGCCGCTCTTCGGCGGAAACATGGATGAGCTTGAGGATGAAGGACCGTATATTGTGCGCGTGAAACGCTTCTCCATCAAACCCATGAGCGAAGAAGAAGCAATGCTTCAATTGGCACTTCTCGGACACTCCTTCTATGTGTTCGAAAATGCTGATACGGGCGACATCAATGTGCTTTATGCGCGTAAAGATGGTAATTATGGACTTATTGAGCCTGAAAAATAAGATAAATTAAGGAGCCGATCTATTACTCGTGTCCTTAACAAAAAGCATCCCCCTTGGCAAACGCCAAGGGGGATGCTGCATGTCGGTCTATTTAGAAACCCTATCGCAATTTGTTATTTAGTGATGTATACTGTAAATATAAGTTAGTCTTATCTAACTTATATTTACAGTATACAATAGAAGTATTTAAGTGTCAACCGAAAAGGGGAAAAGCATGAAGATTACCGCCTTGGTCGAAAACCATTCTCACGGTGAATTAAAGCCGAAGCACGGTTTATCATTGTACATCGAAACAAGCAAGCATAGAGTCCTATTCGATCTTGGCATGGGAAACACATTGTTTGAAATTATTATGTTTCAAAGTGCCTGTAGGATTGAATGCGAAGCTTGCCAATCATCCGCAAGTTAAAATTATTGATGGGAAACACACAATTGATGA
>CAYJPI010000310.1:0-3313 GCA_964372005.1 uncultured Oscillospiraceae bacterium
GCGCGGCAGGTGGCGGATATGCGCAGGTAGTTCCCATGGAGGATATCAACCTCCATTTCACGGGCGACTTCCATGCTATCGGCGCGGCTAACAATCTACTTGCGGCCATGCTTGACAATCATATCCAGCAGGGAAATACTCTCGGCTTCGATGTACGCAAAATCACATGGAAGCGCGTAGTTGATATGAACGACCGCCAGCTTCGCTCCATCACATGCGGCCTAGGCGGAAAGGCGAACGGCGTTCCTCGCGAGGATGGCTTCGACATAACCGTAGCATCCGAAATAATGGCGATACTCTGCCTTGCAAACTCCATTAGCGATTTGAAGGAGCGCATATCGCGCATCATAGTCGGCTACACTCGCGATGATAAACCGATCACAGCAGGCGAACTCAAGGCCGCAGGTGCAATGACGGCCCTATTAAAGGATGCCATCAAGCCAAATCTCGTGCAAACACTTGAGCACACCCCCGCGCTCATCCACGGTGGGCCTTTTGCGAATATCGCGCATGGCTGTAACTCCGTAATGGCGACCCGCCTTGCAATGAAGCTCGCCGACTATGCGGTAACCGAGGCAGGTTTCGGAGCTGATCTCGGCGCGGAAAAATTCCTAGATATTAAGTGCCGCCAGGCAGGCATCGCGCCCGATGCGGTTGTAATCGTGGCTACGGTTCGTGCATTGAAGCATCACGGTGGCGTGAAAAAGGCTGATCTACAGGCCGAAAACCTCGATGCACTCAAGGCAGGCATGCCGAATTTACTGCGCCATGTTGAAAACATCACCACAGTATTCAACCTCCCTGCGGTGGTGGCGATTAATCGCTTCCCCACCGATACAGAGGCCGAGCTTCAGCTCATCGAAAGCGAATGCAAGGCTCTCGGCGTAAATGTTGCGCTTTCGGAAGTTTGGGGTAAGGGCGGCGAAGGCGGCATCGCGCTTGCAAACGAAATCGTAAGGCTATGCGAGGAGAAGAGCGAGCTAACCTACAGCTACCCCCTCGATGTAACTATAGAAGAAAAACTTTTATCCATCGCAAAGAAAGTATATCGTGCGGATGGAATATCCCTCACCCCTGCCGCGAAGAGGCAAGCCGCACAGCTTACCGATCTTGGATACGGGAATCTTCCCATATGCATGGCGAAAACGCAGTATAGCTTCTCGGACGATGCATCGAAGCTCGGCGCACCCGATGGTTTCACCGTCACCGTGCGCACACTAAAGGTGTCCGCCGGTGCAGGCTTTATCGTTGCTCTTACAGGCGATATCATGACCATGCCGGGGCTGCCCAAAGTGCCTGCCGCCGAAAAGATCGATGTTGATGAGAACGGCGTGATTTCAGGATTGTTTTAATTTATACAATGCACCGCCGCCGATGTCGGTTATTAAATTTACGGAGGACATGTTTTATGAAGAAGAGATTGTTAAGTGCTACACTGATTTTCGTTCTGCTATTGAGCTTCATGCCTCAAGCATTCGCGCTGTACACGTATACATATCAGGATTTATATGCATACAAAGAATTGCTTGAAAACGACATTCTCGAGGACTATTCAAGTAAGGTTGAATACGAAATCGATTATGAAGACCAGGTGATTCGCATCGAGACGCCATACTACTACCGCGATGAAGTGTATGACGAGCTCAAGGATGCAGGTTATGCATGGCATATTTTTGACATCGTTGGGTATTACATGGACGACTACAACGCGATTTCGCTCGGCAAAGTATATGTAATGCAGTCCCCTTATGATGATTCCGCGCGTGTCGGTACATTAAGCGAAGGCGAAGCTGTGACTATCGTCGAAGTGAATTCATATTGGGGCGATTATGTGCGCATCGAATGGCCCGAGTCGACGGAAGCATATGTTAACATAAACCATCTTAGCTTCGACCGTGTCCCCTTCGATACTACGGCGATATACGCTACGAGCAAGGCATCCGCCATCACGAAGGTGAATGTGCGAACCGGCCCTTCTATCCAGTATCCTGTAATAGGCCAGCTTGCTTCCGGGCAGATGGTAAGCGTGAGTGCAACCGTGGGTGATTGGACGCAGATAGAGTTTGCAGGGCGCACGGCATATGTAAGTAGCTCGTTCTTACAGCGAAATGACGTAAGCACCGTGATGTCCGTCAAGCTCGATGCCACCGTATATTCGGGTGCAGGCAATGATTATGAGCGCATCGGCAACGTGGCTGTCGGACAGAGCGTTCGGGTGAACTTTATTATCGATAGTTGGGCGCAAATCAATTTCGGCGACCGCATAGGATATGTTAATTTGGGGTATCTCAATGATGCTTCCGCTGTCGCTTCGATGAGCTCCCCGCAAGACCTCACCACATCCATAGGCAACGCTGTCGTAATCAAAGATGTAAATGTGCGCATAGGCCCTTCGAGCGGCTATGAAAAGATAGGTTCGCTCAAAGCCGGGCAATACATCAGCATCATGTCCATCGAGGGTAATTGGGCGATGATCAACTACAATGGCTTAATCGGATTTGTGAGCGCGAGCTATATTTCGCTTACGGATGTAGGCGAAATTACCGTGCCTGTTGCCGATGCTATGCCGGTTTATATGTATGACGAAGGCATCGTAACCCAAAACACTACAATGTATATCGGCCCGGGAAGAAACTTCTCCTCGGCGACGGTAGTTCCCGAAGGCGAAATCGTTGATATACTCGAGTATGACCGCGGCTGGGTAAAGGTTCGCTGGGAAAAGCATGAGGCATATATAATGGAAGATCATATTACTCATGTAGGTTGAATTTAAATAACATCAAAAAAGTGTCCATTCGGACACTTTTTTTGATGTTTTGTTATTCAAATGCATTTTCCGCCCCGCAAACAGGGCATACTTGAAGCGGTGAGTTCGCCGCGAATCCACATAGCATGCAATAATGTTTTTTGCTTTCTTTGTCTTCCTCAGATGTGGATGCTTGGTTCTCTTCGCCTGTGCTTTGGTATTTCATCAACGCTTCCGCAAAGCGCCTCTCATGGTCGCACTCGATAGACGCTATCTTTTCAAACAACATAGCTAAGTTGAGCAATCCCTCTTCCTCTGCAACTTTGGCGAATTTCGGATACATGTCTTTCCACTCATCATTCTCTGAATCTGCCGCGGATTGAAGGGCACACAGCACATCACGATTTTCGCAATTCTTCAATTGTTTATGCCACACCTTGGCGTGTTCAAGCTCGTTTTGAGCCATCTTTTCAAAAAGCACGGCTATATCGGCTTTACCTTGCTCGCGTGCATCGGATGCGAATATGAGATACTTTGCTATAGCCATTGATTCGCCTGCCAGAGCTT
>CAYJPI010000311.1:0-3289 GCA_964372005.1 uncultured Oscillospiraceae bacterium
TAATAATTCATTCCTTTTCATAATTAACCTCCTGTGTTTTGTTAACATAACTTTTTTCTATGCTATAATGATATCTCATGAAAATTAAAGTAACATTAAAGCTGTATAATTTATTTCGGGAATTTAACCGTAAACGTACTACCCTTTCCCTCTTCGCTCTCAACATCGATTCTTGCGTGGTGAAGCTTAGCGATCTGCGCTACGATAGCAAGCCCTAATCCCATGCTTCCGCTTTGGCGCGAGGTTCGGGCGCTGTCTACCTGATAAAACCGATTCCAGATTTTAGACTGATGCTCCTTTGATATCCCTATTCCATCATCCTTCACAGACAAAACTATTCCAGAAGCAGTTTCATAGAGTGCAATGTCTACCCTCCCGTTTTCATTTCTGTATCGAAAGGCATTGCTGATTAAGTTTGTAAGAAGCCTTGTGATCATCGCCTCATCAAATGCGCCGCTTATATTCGGAGCGATACTGTATACCATCTTCAAATCTTGCGGTGCAATAAGCTCGTGCTCCTCGCAAACATTGCTAACAAGTTCGCTTAAATTGATATTCTTGAAATTCGCTTTTTCAACGCCCCTGTCAAGGCGGATAAGATTCAACAGATCCGTTATGAGGGTTGACATCTTGTGCGCCTGCCTTTGAACCGTTTCGAGAGCATCCTCCTTATCCTCAAGCGTGATTTTCTCGCCGATTGCATATTCGCATTGCGCTAAAATAACGGCAGTCGGTGTTCTCAACTCGTGCGAAACATCCGAGGTAAATTGCTTTTCCGCTTCAAACGCACCTTCCAGCCGCTCGAACATTTTATCGAATGTATCCGCTAACTTGCGCATTTCGGGACTTGCGTTTTTCAAGTCGATGCGCAAAGCGAGGTTTTCGCTTTCGCATATTTCTTCCGCGGTTTTAGCGATTTTATCCATCGGGCGGAAGGTGCGCTTGGCTACCATATAACTTCCCATTGCCGCGAGTACAATAAAAATGGGCAAAGAAAACAATGCCATTTGCAAAATGTTGCTCGTTGTGCTTGCAACCTGATCTACTGCTATTACACCGCGCATCCACACAAGCGAATTGGAATCCTCAACGCTCGACAATCTGTCATAAATATAATAGAGCGTTCCGTCCACGGTGAACTCGGTGGTCTGTTTATCCCTTAAAGGATATGAAGCTATGCCTTCCTCGGGGAAATTCCCTGCGATATGTTCACCTTCTTGCGAATATAAAAGCGTGTAAACACCATTTTTGAACAAATCCATATCGCCGATATCGAGTTTACCATCATCAAATTCAAGCTCTTTTTAATTATCGTCGACCACCTCCGTTAGCCGAGCGATGCTGTTTGATGAGATGATTTCATCACTCAACGAGAACATAAGGCCGATTAAAACGCCTGCCATCAAAAGCATCAGCAGCGTCGTAAAAAGCGTGAGTTTTATTTTTGCGGATAGCCTTTTCATAGTTCCTCCCTAAGCACATAGCCGCTGCCCCTCACGGTGTGTATGAGCTTCGGGCTATACTCGCTGTCGATTTTCTTCCTTAAATACCTAATATACACATCCACAACATTTGTTCCTCCTTCATAGTCATAATTCCAGATATGATTTTCAATTTTCTCCCTTGATAGCACGACACCGGCATTGTATAGCATGTATTTCAAGATGGCATATTCCTTTGCCGATAGGTTTATTACATGATCACCGCGCTTCACGACATGCGAACTTGTATCCACCGATAAGTCCGCAAGAGAGAGAATATTTGAAGTCTTTCCGGACTTTAATCTCGTCATAACGCGAATTCGAGCCAAAAGCTCATCAAAGGAGAACGGCTTTATCAAGTAGTCGTTAGCACCTAAATCAAGCCCCTTTACCCTGTCCGATACCCCATCCCTCGCCGTTAAAAAGATCACGGGCATTTCTATGGATTTTTCGCGCATTTTTTCAAGCACCGAAAAGCCATCGCGTTTGGGCATCATAATATCGAGTATAACCACATCATACTCAGCATTTTCCGCGTAGTAAAGCGCCTCCTCTCCATCGTAACAGCTATCAACGGCATAACCCTCGGAGGTCAGCTTCTTGGTTATAATTTTATTCATGTCGCGCTCATCTTCCGCAAGCAAAATTCGCATAATACACCTCAGCATGTTTTGGTTTTATGTGTATTATAGCATAGTTTTATTAAAGTTTGATTAATGTAAAATGATATAGGGTTGATTCGCGAGCGAGTCTTGAAGTTTCATAAGAGTATTTTTCTTTCTTTGATTTTAAAGGCGATAGCCAAGCTTCGCCATCGAAAAACATGGAATTTATTTTTAGAAACGGCGGTTTTGCGGCATTGGCTGTCACAATCGTCGTTTTGATCCAAGTTTCGTGTTATAAAGGAGCAAAAGTTGGATATATTTCTCTTTTGATACTTGATGAACCGAGAAAACGACTAAGGAAAGATTGAACGGGTAGCACTCTCATCACAAACCGTACAACATTTTTGCACAAGTATTCATAAAAGAATGAAGGATAATCTATGTATAGATTGGAACATATCCTGTTTTTAGGCTTTGAAATACTCAAAAGGTTACATTAAAAGCATTCATCCATTGACATTTGAATCCACGATATTTGCACAAATTACATATCCACACCAAATATCACATAGTGTGGAAACCGTGGTTCGCAGAGAAACGTAACAAGTGTTCTGAATGACCGCTTTTTATAATACAGATTTGTCGATTATACCTACTCCACCCCCACCACAACCCACTTCCCCGGCGCATTCCCCGAATACCGAAACGGATAACAAGTCACCAAAACCATCGCATCCCCTGCCACCACCGGTATCCGCCAATCCGCTGTATCTTCGTACACGATTATTTCGCTGACGGTATACTTAACTTCGCGCCCGTCCGGATACGCGAACGAAAACATCTCCCCGACTTCGACATCCTCCAAGGGTCGAAGGTGGTTTCTATTGCGATGGCCGAGGATTACGCTTGTGCCGGTTTCGCCGGGGAGCGCTGTGTCAGGCATGTGCCCCGGGGATTCTTCGAGCGTGGCTTCGTCCACGTTATCGGCGATGGGGATATCTTTGCCGCCGATTGTTAATGTGCCGAGACGAGTTGTCACTGTGGGTGTTTCGTGCGCGGATTCGGTGGATTCGGCTTCCACTTCGATTTGCTCCGTTGCACCCTCTCCGCCGCCTTGCGGCGGCACCTCTCCCGAGGGGAGAGGCAGAAACGTTTGCTCACCGGCAAAGGCTCCACCTTCGGGGGAGCTGGCGGCGAAGCCGA
>CAYJPI010000312.1:0-3257 GCA_964372005.1 uncultured Oscillospiraceae bacterium
CATGGTTTTAAAACCCTTTGGCTGGGTTTTTGGGGGCCGTCGCCCCCTAACGTCCTCCCCGTCCTCATCGTCCCCTACCCTACGGAAAAGCTTGTCGCCCCATCGGCCTCATACACCCCTTGTGCCGTTTCTATGAGCACGATGGCGCTGTAATCGCCGACGGGCATGTCGGGGAGTGTGATGCTGATGCCCACGGGATCGAGCATGCTCGAAGTTTCGGCTTGGACGCGCTCGTCAAGTATGGGGAAGGCCTCGTATGTCTCGATGAATGAGCCATCGCTCGAGGTTATGCTAATAAGCACTCGGTCGGTAGTCGCGGCGTATGCACCGCGCTCGAACGCGCCGAGCAGTTGCGTTCTACCATTGTAGGCGGTGGTGGTAAGGATAGCATGGGTTTCGCCGATCGTGTTTCCGTCGACCTCAGTGGGAATCGCGGGGAGGTTCGGAGCTTTTACGATGAGGTTCGGGATATTGCGCTCGACAAGCTCGATAACCACCGCGTTCGGCGTGTCGCTTTGTAAGCTCGAATAGTTGTAGGGAAATTCGGTGTCGTAGGTGGCTCTACCCATGTTCGCGCTCAAGTAGGGGATGAGCGCATCGGCGAACGAATCGCGGTACATGTACAGGTAATCATCGTTCGTATCTCTAGTAGTATAGACGTAGAAGCTGCGGCCGGGGCCTTGATTCTCGGTTTCGTATACGCGCTCGATAGAGAAAACGGGTCGTGCGTTTGAACCCTCCACAGCAGGAGAAACGAAGTTATGAAGGTCGCCGCCATAGTCGCTCACGTAATCGAAGGTTGCATCATCATATGCGTTGAAGGACGATGGTTTTACGCTCTCCATGATCGCGCGATAGCCAACGAGCGCGCCGATATCGTTCCAGTGCGTATCCTCCAAGTGATAGAGTAAAGTATCGGGCGCTTTCGCGCTCATGAGCCGCCCCTGCAAATCGATGTATGGAACATCCGCAAGCGAGAGCGCTTCCTCGAGCATATCGCGGTTATTCGGTTTAGAAGTTGGGTTCAGGTAATCGTGCATGTATTCGGGATAGACACTGCTTTTATTCGGCGCTACGGTGAATACAAACGAGGCGCCGAGGCTTTCAACATACTCCTTTTGTAGGCGAAGTGATGTCGCCGCGCGCGCAATTTCATCATCGGTCATAAGGTTTATGCGAAGGTAATCATTTTGTGCCGGCGTGAAAAAGAGCATGCCGTCCTTACCTACGTCCACATTATCGGCGATGGTATCCTTAGCAAGAGCAATTGTTGTGCCATGGAAGAGCGTGACAAGCTCTTCACGGTAGCCGAAATGATCGTCGAACCATTCGCTTAATTTCCCGGGAAATTCTAAGTTGATAGATCCATCTTCGACGAGTTTCGGCATGGTAGCAAGCGGCCTGTTTTCGAGGTTCTTACCCTCATAGCCCATCATCATGCCGATAAGGGGAACAAAGCACAGCGCAAAGCAGAACGCGATGAACAATGCGTAGCCTATTTTTTGTTTTGAAAGCTTATTGTTTTTCATATCGTCTCCTTAAAAACGGAAGTATATGAACGGGTTGTATGCGTTCGTTGACAGGCCGCTCACAAGCAACACGAGCAATACCGCTGTTAGTGAGTAAGCGCACACCTTGAACACCGTGTTCTTTTTTTCAAGTGCGAGTACCTTGTCGCGCCATATGGGTAGGCTTCCGAAAATGCCGACAACGAGCATGATCCAAACGAGAGGCGGCATGAGCGAGCCGAGTATTGCAAGACCCTCCGCATCGATGCTAAAGCGCGTGAACATAGCAGATAGCATACTAACCGCACTGCCGAGAGTTTCCGCACGGAAAAACACAAAGCCGACCGTGGCCGCGAGAAGCGCGTATACGTGGCGAAGAACCTTCGGCCACTTCGAAGGTTTAAGTACGCCATAGCCTTCAAGCATGAGGAAGCCGCCGTGGAATAGCCCCCATATTACGAAGTTCCAGCTTGCGCCATGCCACAGGCCGGTTAAAAGGAACACGATAACGCGGTTCACGCCCGTGTGAACGAGGCCCTTGCGATTGCCGCCGAGCGGAATGTACACGTATTCGCGGAACCAGCTCGACAGTGAGATATGCCATCTTCGCCAGAAGTCCTGCATGCTGTCAGCGGTGTAAGGGTAGTTAAAGTTTTCCTTGAAATCGAAGCCGAACATTCTACCAAGGCCGATTGCCATGTCCGAGTAGCCCGAAAAGTCGAAGTAGATCTGAAGCAGGTAGCAGATCGCGCCGAGCCAGGCTATCGGGGCTGTTATATCGTTCGTCGGCAGTGCGTAAACCGCATCCGCGCTCATGGCGAGTATGTTTGATATCAGCACTTTTTTGCCAAGTCCGACTATGAATCGCCTAAGCCCCGTTGCGGTTTTTTCAATTGTGATGGTGCGGTGTTTGATTTGTTCGGCGACATCGTGGTACTTCACGATAGGGCCTGCGATTAGCTGTGGGAACAGCTAAATGTACAAAAGGATATGGCCGTAGTTGCGCTGGGGTTTCGTTGTACCCTTATAAAAGTCGAGCGAGTAGCTCATCGCCTGGAAGGTGAAGAACGACACGCCGATGGGAAGTGGTATGCCTGCGAGCGGTATGCTAAGTGTGAATGCGGCGTTTACCGAGGAGATCAGGAAGTCCGTGTATTTGAACACCACGAGCGTGCCGATGTTGAACACTATCATCAACCACAGTGCGAGCTTGCGGCCGCGCGAGCCTTCGCCAAGACGCAGTGACAGCGCGTAGTTCACGAATGTCGATAAGAACATCAACAGCACATACACAGGTTCGCCCCACGCGTAAAATACCACGCTGAAGATGGTTAAAAGCACATTTCTTACGCCGATGTTGCGCATGAACATTAGGTTCAGTATGAACACTATCGGCAAAAACAAAAACAAGAATGTAGGCGAGCTAAACTCCATTTTTACCTCCGTTGTATTGGGGTGGGGACGCAAGGGGCTCTGCCCCTTGACCCCGCCAAGGGACGCTGTCCCTTGGAACCCATTTCATAGGCCGCAAAGCGACCTATGGGGAATACTATTTTACAAAGAAAATCGCCAGCAGCGTGGCGATGGTTTTCTTTCATTTGCGTGCGATCATTTTTGCACACAAATCAATGGCGCAAAAATAAGTGGATTGATTTTTATATTTTTCTCTTCGGCCGTGTAACGGTCGAGGAAAGGGGGTCAAGGGGATGAAATCCCCTTGCAGGGGTTTTAGGGGACAGCGTCCCCTAA
>CAYJPI010000313.1:0-3253 GCA_964372005.1 uncultured Oscillospiraceae bacterium
ACAAGATGTGTAGACCGGTTGACACCATCAATAGGCGAGTGAGTATGCTTTTAGACGATCTTCTTGATACTATGTATCATGCTGAAGGCTGCGGACTTGCTGCGCCTCAAGTGGGGATACTAAAGCGCGTCGCTGTGATAGATTGCGGAGATGGGCCGATTGAACTCATCAACCCGGAGATCATTTCAACGAGCGGTGAACAGGGCGATCTTGAAGGTTGCTTATCTTTCCCGGGGAAATCAGGATATGTGGTGCGACCCGAGGAGGTGGTCGTGCGTGCATACGATCGCAAAGGCGACCTGATGGAATATCACGCGACGGGACTGTTCGCACGTGCGGTAATGCATGAGGTGGATCACTTGAACGGCGATGTGTATATGCGCCTAATCACCGATCCGCCCGAAGGATGGAAGAGCGAAGCGGAGGAAGATGAATGAGAATTGCTTTCTTAGGCACGCCCGAGTTTGCCGTGCCATCCCTTGAGATGCTATACAATGATGGGCATACGCTTGCCGTTTTCACACAGCCTGATAGACCCCAGGGAAGGAAGCAGGTGTTAACTCCACCTCCCGTCAAAGCGTATGCGATTGAAAAGGGGATACCAGTTTATCAGTTCGAACGCATCAAGTCCGAGGAAGGTGTTGAGGCACTCAAGGACTTTGCACCGGAGCTAATGGTAACCGCGGCTTTTGGCCAAATACTTAGCCAAGATAATCTTGATATACCCAAGTATGGGTGCGTGAATGTACATGGTTCGCTTTTACCTAAGTATCGCGGGGCGGCGCCCATACAATGGTCCATCATCGACGGTGAAGAGGTGACGGGAGTTACCACCATGCTAACGGACATCGGCCTTGATACGGGAGACATGCTCTTAAAGGATGAAATACAAATACTTGAGGATGAAACTGCCGCCGATTTATATGAGCGCATGGCGGTTCTCGGAGCAAACACCTTAAAAAAGACCATAGCTTTGCTTGAAAAAGGCGAGATTGTGCCCCAAAAGCAGGACCATAATATAGCAACGAAATGTCCCATGCTCAAGAAGGAACATGGCAAGATAGATTTCCGAGCGATGAGCGCTAAGGCCGTGCACGATCGCGTGCGCGGAACAAACCCGTGGCCGGGAGCGTATGCGCTTTTACCGGATGGTAGCCCGCTTAAGATTTGGCAAACGCGCCTTGTCGGTAAAGTAGAAGGTGAGGTTGGAATCTGCATGGGAGATGATAAAAAAGGCTTATTCGTACCGTGTGCCGATGGAAATGCGGTTGAGATTATTATTATGCAAGCACCCGGATCAAAGCGCATGAATGCAAAGGATTATATGCGAGGAAAGCCACTTGATGGTGTGAGTTTATCATGAGTATACGAAGGATTGCGCTCGACGCGCTCATCGACATAACCGATAACAAGGCGTATGCAAACTTACGCTTGAATGAAGCGCGAGCACGGTGCCAAGATATGCGCGACGGTGCGTTCGTGTCGGCGCTCGTGTACACCACGCTCGATTCGCTCGTAACGATTGATTATTATCTTGAATCTTTCGTGCGAGGAAGGCAAAAGCCTATCATCCGCGCGATACTCAGGATGGGAGCGGCGCAGATACTATACATGCGCACCCCTGCACATGCCGCATGCGATGCGAGCGTGAAGCTCACAAAGGAGGTTGGCAAGGCCGCGCTTTCGGGCTTTGTTAATGGTGTGCTAAGGGCGCTATCGCGAGCGAATGATGCGAACGCTTTACCAAAGATACCCGAAAAGCCCACAAAAACTCGATTGCATCTTACTTATGGTTGGCCGATGTGGCTAATCGAAACATGGATAGCCGACTATGGTGAAGATTTCACAGAGGCATTTATTTCATCGCCGCAGACTAACTCGCTTGCATTGCGCGCGCAACACCCATACACCACGGGTGAATTGAAAGCGCATTTGGACAGCGAGCATATCGCATATGACGAGGGCAAAATACTCAAGGATTGTTTGCATGTAACAGGAGATTTCTCCATCCAAGACAGTGAACTTTTCGCAAGCGGAAAGATAAGCGTGCAAGGCGAAAGCGCGATGATAGCGTGCTTGGCGCTTGGCGATATCAACGGTAAGCGCATACTTGATGCATGCGCCGCGCCCGGAGGAAAGAGCGCGTACATGGCGTCACTGTCGCAAAACACAGCCGTCATAACCGCGTGGGAGAAGCATCCGCATCGCAAGCAATTGCTTGATAAAACGCTTGAAAGATTGCATGTGAACGCCGTAACCGAGGTATGTGATGCGAAGGAGCACCAAGCAAAGTATGATGGAGCATTCGATATCGTACTTGTCGATGTGCCATGCTCGGGCTTCGGTGTAGCGGGATCTAAGCCTGATTTAAGGTATAGCAAGACCGAGGAGGGGATAGAGTCGCTCGTGAGCGAGCAAGCCGCGATACTCGATACCGTTTCGGCGTATGTTAAAGAGGGCGGTGCGCTCGTGTATGTCACATGCACCGTAAACCAAAGAGAGAACGATGAGCGCATAACAAAGTTTCTCAGCGAGCATGACGAGTTTGAGGCGGATGACTTGGGTTGCAATTTACCATCGAGCATTGCCGGTATTGAAGGATGCGCCTTGCAATTATTCCCACACATACATGGAGTTGAAGGCTTTTACATTGCGAGATTGAAGAGGAGGGGGTAGAGCATGCAATCGCTAATGGACTATACCGCCACCGATATAAAGGCATTGCTTGAGATATGGGGTGAGAAGGCCTTCCGTGCCAAGCAGATCAACGAGTGGTTGGCGCATGGGGTTAGGCCCGAGGACATGACGAATCTACCCAAGCCGCTTCGCGAGGAGCTTGCGCAAATTCCATTCGGAGGGGCGAGGATAATCGAGCGATTCAAGTCAGCCATTGATGATACCGTTAAGTATTTATTGGCGTTTGATGATGATGCGCTCGTTGAGGCTGTGCTCATGCGATACAAGCATGGGAACACGCTTTGTTTATCTACGCAGGTTGGCTGTCGCATGGGATGCACCTTTTGCGCATCGACCATAGATGGCCTGCTTAGAAACCTTACGCATGGCGAGATGTTATCGTCTGTGCTTGAGATTGAGCGCGACGAGGGGCTTAAGCAAGCGAGAGAGAACATGCCTGCCAAGGATCGGTATATTACGAACATAGTGTTAATGGGAAGCGGAGAGCCGCTCGATAATTACGAGCATGTGGTAAAATTCCTTCATCGAGTAAGTGAGCCTGGCGGTATCAACATCA
>CAYJPI010000314.1:0-3248 GCA_964372005.1 uncultured Oscillospiraceae bacterium
TCCCTAAAAGCTACACACCACAACAGATGGAACAGACCATCATCAAGCTACTTGAGGGATGGTATAAGCGGCGGTCGCAAGATTTGAGCAGATAAAATCAAGGGTATTTAAGGCGTTTCACACAGATGTGAAGCGCCTTTTTCATGCAGAAAGGATGGATAATATGGCTGTATTTCGTATCGATAAAAAACGTGATTACACTGTAATGGCGAATCACCACTTGAAAAACAAGAAGATTTCATTGCGAGCAAAAGGGTTGCTTTCGGTCGTTTTGTCTTTGCCCGGTGATTGGGATTACACGCTTGCCGGCTTGACGCGAATTTGCATCGAAGGCATCGATTGCATTCGCTCTGCCGTTCATGAATTGGAAGCGGCAGGGTACATTGAGCGCACTCGCGTCCGCAACGCGAAGGGGCAGTTGAAGGGAACAGACTACACGATTCGCGAAATTCCTCTTGCTGAGGAGCTGAATTGGCTGATCGATGCTCATGCTTGCAGTGTGGCTTTCTCGAATGAATCCGAGGACATAAAAAACGTTGAGTCATTGCCGGTTTGGGATGGTTGCGAAGAAAAGGAAGAACATAAAAACACTCATAAAACAAAGGATATTTCCAAGAAACCTACCTTTACGCAACCTGCATCGGCGGAGCTTGCATCGGAAAACCCAGCACAGGAAAAAGCAATGCAATTAAATACTAAGAACATAAAAGACGATCTAAAAGCAAATACACAATCCATCAATCCATCAGTCACTCCGTCTGTCCATCCTGCTTGGGAGCAGGAACGAAGGACGGATGGAAGGATTGAGCGAGTGCATCTGTATTCACCGCCGGATATCACGGCAGAGCGCGAACAAATCCGTGAGCAAATCGGCTATGATGGCATCGCACAGGAACATCCAAGCCGAGTTTCTTTGTTGGACGAATGCGTTGAAATCATGCTTGAAATCACCTTGGCAAGGCATCAATCCACCCGAATCGGGCGCGATATTGAGTACCCAACATCGCTTGTGAAGGAACGATATGCGGCTCTTTCGCAAGAACATATCGAGACCGTCATCACGTCGATTATGGGAAATACGACGAAGGTCAAAAACACCAAAGCGTACATCATCGCGGCGTTATTCAATGCGGCGACTACTTTGGATCATCACTATACTTTCATGGTGAATCATGATTTGTATGGGGAAAGGGATTAGCTCATGACGGAACGCACAGAAAAATATAAATTTTTCAGAAACTGTATGGTTGACTGGCACATAACATGGTATAATAAACAAAAAAGGGGTGAATGCCGTTGAATATGATTATGCTCGACCAAAGAGAACTACTAAGCCCCAAGATGGATGTGGTGTTCAAAGCGTTGTTTGGCAGGGATAACTGTCGTGATATGCTTCGCTCGTTCATCAACGCTATGCTAGACTTAGACATCGTATCCGAGGACGATATCGAAATCGCTAATACCGAAATGCAGAAATCGCATCACGACGATAAAGGCAGTCGCCTTGACCTTCGTGTAAGAACAAAAGACAAGGTGCATATCGATATCGAAATTCAGCTTGAAAAAGCGACCGATATGGTGAAGCGAAGCGCTTTCTATCTCTCTAAACTTTACAGTGAACAGATTAAGGAGAGCGAACCATACAGCTCAATCGGCAGGGCAATTGCGCTGAATGTGCTCGACTATAAGCTCTTCGAGGATGACAGATGGATTCGCCGTGCGCGTTTCCGCGATACCGAGACGAACGAAGAAATGACGGATTGCATGGAACTCAACTTCGTGGAGCTTCCCAAGATTCCCGCGGATATCGCAACCATAGAGAAGGACTTGCGTTTGCTATGGGCGGCGTTTATAGCGGCCGAGGATGGGGAAATACTGAAACTTCTCGCAACTAAAAACGATCAAATAAAAAAGGCGGTGAATGAATTGTCAATCATAAGTGCGGATGACAACTTGCGGTATATCTATGACATGCGATTCAAGGCCAAAATGGATTATATGGATTCGATGTATTTGGCGAAGCAAGAGGGCAAAATAGAAGTTGCTAAAAACTTAAAAGGCTTGGGTATTCAAATCGATGATATAGTCAGAGCAACCGGCCTTTCATCAGACCAAATCAAAAAGCTGTAATACCGAACCTTAACCGAAGCACCTGCACTTGCGGGTGCTTTTTTATCGCCAAAAAAGAAAGGAGGCACCCTCATGTCTATCAACGAAGATGTTGCAAGGCAAAGCATTTCTTTGACCGTCAGCACCACCAAGCTTACGGGACGTATCCTTTTGAAAATCATTCGCGCATTCATGCGGCACATCCGAAACAAGCGAAGGTACCCGAACATCCCACGCGGCAAGCAAACCGTCAAGCAACTCGCAAAGCAGGGGCAAGGTGTCAGCACGCTCGATATGGGCGACGATGGGATTAAACATTTTGACCACGTCATGCGGAAATACGGCGTGGATTATGCGATAACGAAGGACAAAAGCACCGTTCCACCGACGCACACGATCTTCTTCAAAGGGCGCGACGGCGACGCGATCATGAACGCATTCAAGGCATACACCGCGAAAATCACTCGCACAAATGAGAAACCGTCCGTGCTTACCGAGCTTCAACGGATGGTGGAGCGTGTGAGACAAAATACGCTCGATAAGGTGAAAATCAAGCTAAAGGAGAGGAGCTTATGAGCAAGAAAATCAAAAAACTTGTGATTAGGAATGTTCCGTACCTGCTTCTTGGGCTGTTCGCGACGAAACTTCCCGAGGCATGGCGGCTTGCGAGCGGTGTGGTGGCGAGCGAGAAGATTATCAATATCGGGGATGGGTTTTCGCAAGCGTTCGCATCGCCCTTACCCTCATTTTATCCGAGCGATTTGATAATCGGGCTGTGTTTGGGTGCTTTGCTTCGCTTGATCGTTTACACGAAAGGTAAGAACGCGAAAAAGTATCGCAAGGGAGTGGAGTATGGTTCAGCACGTTGGGGTACAGCGAAGGATATTGAGCCGTACATCGACCCTGTTTTCCGCAATAATGTGATTTTAACGCAAACCGAGCGCCTCACAATGGAGAGTCGACCGAAAGACCCAAAGACAGCGCGAAACAAAAATATGCTCGTCATCGGCGGCTCGGGGAGTGGTAAAACACGGTTCGTGTTGAAGCCGAATTTGATGCAAATGCACAGTTCATATTGCGTGACGGGGCTTTGTCAACACTTTTTCGTACAGTTTTTTGTCGAACAGAAAGAAGATAGC
>CAYJPI010000315.1:0-2401 GCA_964372005.1 uncultured Oscillospiraceae bacterium
TGGGGCAATATTATGAATCACATACGCATTATACCTATTAGAAACCTTACTATTCCCTCCTAATCGAATTACACAGTACAATGCTATTATATACCATCTTGTATAAAAAGTAAAGTTATTTATGCATTTTTTACACGTATTATTCGTAACAATCCGTACTTTACAATATGTATTGACTTCATATGCATAATGTGATATTGTAATACAAGTACATATCGCATTGTAACAATCACACAGTACAAGAAACAACAGTAGGCGATGCTAGAGAACAGTCAGTGCAAAGGAGAATTTTTAAGATGACAATGGAAAAATTTTACGAAGAACTTCAGGAATGCGTTCTGGACGGCGACGAAGACGGTGGTGTAGAGCTTACTCGTGCACAAATTGAAGCGGGCACGGATGCCATCGATATCGTGCAGAAATGCCTCGTACCCATTTTGGATGATGTAGGCGATCAGTTCTCCCGTTTGGAGTTGTTCCTCCCCGACCTTGTTATGGCGGCGGATGTTGCAAAGGCTATTAAAGATGAAATTCGCGAGCACCTCATGGCGAGCTCCGGCGGCGGCGGTAGCGAAGGCAAGGTTGTCATCGGTACTGTGCAGGGCGATGTGCATGATATAGGAAAGAACATCGTTGCAACGCTTCTCGAGGTGAACGGTTTCGAGGTAATCGACCTTGGAAACGACGTAACCCCCTTCTCATTCATTGAAACTGCTAAGAAGGAAAATGCAGACATCATTGCACTCTCCTCCTTGCTCACCACCTCCATGCCCTACATGGTTGACGTGATCAAGAACCTCAACGGTTTGGGCGTTCGCGACCAGTTCCAGGTTGCCGTTGGCGGCGGACCCGTTTCCGATGAATGGGCAAAATCCATCGGAGCGGACGGTTACAGCAACGATGCAAACGAAGCGGTTGAAATGTGCAAAGAAATGATGCGCAAGAAGAGAGGAGCATAACAATGAAGAGCCATACACGTTTACTGGAAGTTCTCGATAGGATGGACAACGGCCCTATCTTGGAGGAAAAGGATTTCGACAAACTGATTTCCAAGACGGTGCGTTCCCTCATTAAGAAACATGATTTGAAATATACCGGCGAAGATGCCATCGTCACCAGCGACGATTTGGCAGATCGCTTCTTTGAAGCAGGTCTTGAACTCGCCGCAACAGCAGGCGTATACTGCACGGATACACACACAAAGATGGAATTCTCCAAGGAGGAGATTCTCCAGGCGCTTCGCTGGGCGCCCTCCGAAATTACCATCGGTTCCGGCCTAGATGCATGCACCATCGTCACCCGTAGACCCGAGGATCCCATCGTTCCAAAAATCGTTGGAGGTGGTTTCGGAGCACCCATCCCCGAGGAATGGTTCTCCGCAGTTATGGAATCCTATGCCAAAGAGCCCGTTATCGATTCCATCGTTGGTTGCAACTTCTTCACGACCCATGGCCGTATTCCAAAAACCCGCAGCCCCTGGGAAGTACTTCTCGCGTGGCGCGAAGTAGAGCTCATCAAATCCGCCGCACAGCGCGCGGGTCGTCCCGGCATCGGTATCGGTGTTGTTGAGAATGCAGTATCCGAAATCGGCGAGCTTTCCGGTTCGTCCTATGGCGGTTTCCCCCAGCAGGATTGGCATCATACCTGCTTCGTATCGGAGCTTAAAACAAGCTTCGGCTTGCTCATCAAGGTCGCACACCTTGTAAAGACCGGTTGTGTCATCCACAGCTTCTACAATTCAATCTTGGGTGGGTATGCCGGCGGCCCCGAGGGTGTTGCCATTTGCTCCATCGCGGGCATCATCATGGAGTGCGTTGTAAACATGGCAACCACATTCTCCATCTGCCCCACACATCCGTTCTACAACTGCGATACCGCACCGGAGCTCATTTGGGCAGCAAGCGCGGCACAGCAGGCGGTCAACCGCAACACGCACCTGTTGACCACAGTTATGACATCCCCCGTTTCCGGCCCGATGACCGAATCCCTCCTCTACGAGTGCGCTGCAATGGCAACGGCGGCAACCGTATCGGGTACCGCACGTATCGACGGTGTGCGCTCCGCAGTTGGCGTGGAAGTATTGCATGTTACGGGTCTTGAGGCACGCTTCAACGGCGAAATTGCACATGCGGCCGCCGGAGTAACCCGCAAGGATGCCAATGAGATGATTAAAGAGTTCCAGAAGCACTATGTGCCCGTGCTCGATAAGAAGCCCATCGGTAAGAGCTTCCTCGAAGCCTATGATCCCATCCGCGTAACACCTACGCAGGAGTGGTTGGATATCTACGGCAAGGTTAAGGACGATGTAGAACGCATTGGCCTAAAAATGAAGTATTAATCTCATCGAGCCACCGCAAAGCGGTGGCTCTTCTAAAAAGGAGGATTGCATGAAAAGCTTGCT
>CAYJPI010000315.1:2411-3223 GCA_964372005.1 uncultured Oscillospiraceae bacterium
CTTATCAAGAATATACGTGCCGCTATCTCCTGCGATGCAAGCGACACGGTGTACGAAAATGTAAACATCTATTGTGAAGATGGCATAATTCGATCCATCGGCGACGATACCCCCACCGCAGACGAAGTGATCGACGCTTCGAATATGCTCTGCTACCCCGGCCTTGTGAACACGCACCACCACCTATACCAGGTGTTTTCGCGCAACCTGCCGCAGGTGCAAAATATGGAATTGTTCGACTGGCTCATCACGCTCTACGAAATATGGAAGGGACTCAACGCAGACACCATCCGCTTCTCCTCCACCGTCGGTATGGGCGAGCTGATGAAGAACGGTTGCACCACCGTGTTCGACCATCACTATGTATTCCCCAAGGATGCAGGCGATCTCATCGGCGCGCAGGCACAGGCCGGCCGCGACCTTGGCCTTCGTATGCATTTTTCGCGCGGCAGTATGGACCGCTCTAAGAAGGATGGCGGCTTGCCGCCGGACAGTGTAGTGCAAAGCGTGGATGCCATCCTCAAAGACAGCATCGACCTTATCGGCAAGTACCACGATACGTCGTTCGGTTCCATGCAACGCATTGCGCTCGCGCCGTGCTCCCCCTTCTCCGTTTCAGCAGATCTTCTCAAGGAGAGCGCGAAGCTCGCACGTGAATATGGTGTTCGCTTGCATACACACCTATGCGAAACGATTGATGAAGAAAACTACACCATGGAGAAGTTTGGCATGCGCCCCGTTGCCTAGATGGAAACGCTCGGCTGGACGGGAAGCGACGTTTGGTATGCGCATGGCATCCACTTTAATGAAGA
>CAYJPI010000316.1:0-3206 GCA_964372005.1 uncultured Oscillospiraceae bacterium
ATAGCATTCCTTGGAGGACCTCTTCACTTTTTGCCTGAACTTAAAAATGCGTTCGTGCGCACACTCTCTCCCACCTCGGTGATCGCGCCCTCATATGCGCATCTGTTTGCGGCTATAGGTGCGGCTTTTTCCATTGGAGAGGCGCAGTATATGCCCATCAGCGATTTGATAGGGCTTTTAAGTGCACCCATAGAGATGGATGTGGAGGTAGAACGCCTCACCCCCCTCTTTTCAAATGAGTTGGATCATGCCGCCTTCACAAAAAGGCATAAGAAAAGATGCGTTCCGCGCACAGACCTTAAAACATATTCCGGTGACTGCTATCTGGGCGTAGATGCCGGGTCTACAACAACCAAAGTTGCCCTCGTATCGCAAGACGGCGAACTGTTGTTCTCCTTCTATCGCGGTAATGGCGGTGATCCGCTTCGCACAACGATGGATGCTTTGGGCGAGCTTTTCCAGTTGCTCCCCAAAGATGCTACCATCGCCCATGCATGCGTTACAGGCTACGGCGAAGCGTTAATAAAATCCGCTCTCTTGATTGATGAGGGTGAAGTTGAAACCATCGCTCATTTCTACGCGGCAAGGCATTTCGAGCCGAATGTCGATTGCATAGTTGACATTGGCGGCCAAGATATGAAATGCATACGCATCAAAAATTCGGTTGTTGACAGCGTACAACTAAACGAAGCCTGCTCATCGGGATGCGGTTCGTTCATCGAAACATTCGCAAAATCTCTCGATTTCACTGTTGAAAACTTTGCCAAGGAAGCATTGTTTGCCAAGAAGCCCGTAGACCTAGGCACACGTTGCACGGTGTTTATGAACTCCAAGGTAAAGCAGGCACAAAAGGAAGGTGCTTCCCCGGCTGATATTTCCGCAGGGCTTGCCTATTCCGTGGTTAAAAATGCATTGTACAAAACCATGAAGCTTACCGATATCAAATCGCTCGGCACGAGCATAGTTGTTGAAGGTGGCACATTCTATAATGATGCTGTGCTTAGAAGTTTCGAACTCGTCACCGGGCTCAAAGTTACAAGGCCCGATATCGCAGGCATAATGGGCGCATTTGGTGCCGCACTTATAGCTAAAGAGCGCGGAAACGGAAAAGCAAGCACAATGCTTACCGCATCTGCAATCAATGCGCTTACCTATACCACTTCGATGGCAAAATGCAAGCGATGCGCAAACTCCTGCCGCTTGACGGTAAATAAATTTTCGGGTGGCCGCTCATTTGTTTCGGGTAACAGATGCGAGCGCGGCATCGGCATCGAAAAGCCTGCCAACCGTTTGCCCAATCTTTTTGAATACAAGCATGAAAGATATTTTTCATACACGCCTAAAGAGAATGCCCCTCGAGGGGTAGTCGGTTTGCCGCGCGTTTTGAACATGTACGAGAATTATCCTTTCTGGTTCACCTTCTTCGATGAGCTCGGCTACTCTGTTAAGCTTTCACCATCAACCGATAAGCGCATATATGAGATGGGAATAGAGAGCATCCCCAGCGAATCGGAATGTTACCCCGCCAAGCTCGTACACGGGCATATCATGTGGCTCATAAAGGAAAATACGCCTTTTATCTTCTATCCGAGCGTTATGTATGAGCGCAAGGAAGCAGAAAACGCGACTAATAACTACAACTGCCCCATCGTTGTGGCTTATGGAGAAAACATTCGCAACAATATCGACAATATTGCTTCCGTCGATTTTAGAAACCCATTCTTCTCTTTCGAATCGGAGAGCATACTTTCTAAGCGCCTCATCGAGGAGTTTTCGCATGGGTCCTCTCGTATCGCGGCTTCCGATATCAGGCACGCCGTAAAACTCGCATGGGCTGAACAGGCTAAAGCGCGTGAAGATGTGGAGAAGAAGGGCGAAGAGGTTGTATCCCTTTTGAGACGCACAGGCGAACATGGAATTGTACTCGCAGGTCGTCCATATCATGTCGACCCGGAAGTGAACCACGGCATCGATACGCTCATAAACTCATATGGAATCGCGGTTCTTACCGAGGATTCTGTTTCGCATCTTGCAAAGGGCAAAACATCACCCTTGATCACAGATCAATGGATGTATCATTCAAGGCTGTATGCCGCCGCCGATTTCGTGCGTGATAACGATAACATCGATCTTGTGCAGCTCAATTCCTTCGGTTGCGGCCTCGATGCGGTAACGGCAGATGCGGTTAGGGACATACTTCAGGAAAACAACAAGCCCTACACCTGCTTAAAGATCGACGAAATAAGCAATTTAGGTGCGGCGCGCATACGCATACGCTCTTTGCTTGCGGCCATTCGAACTCGCAAGGAACAATCAGAGCGCATTGTAAGCGCCGCTAAAGAATACACGCATATTCCCTTCACCAAGCGCATGAAGAAGGAGCATACCATACTTTGCCCCCAAATGTCACCGATACATTTCAGGCTACTGGAAACTCTCTTCAAAACGAGGGACAGGATATAGTAAATGCAGGATTAAAATTTGTCAACAACGATGCATGCTACCCTTCCTTACTCGTTGTCGGCCAAATTATGAACGCTGTACTCTCCGGCGAATATGACACCGATAATCTTTCCGTAATCATAACTCAAACGGGGGGAGGTTGCCGCGCCTCAAACTACATCGGCTTCATTCGCCGTGCGCTTCAATCGGCCAATTTATCGCATATCCCTGTAATATCGCTTAATCTCGGCGGCCTTGAAAGCAACCCGGGCTTCCAGCTTACTCCATCTTTCTTGCACAATGCCGCGTATTGCATAGTCCTCGGAGATTTGCTGATGAAGTGCCTTTACGCAACGCGCCCTTACGAAACAGAAAAGGGTTCTGCGGATGCGCTTTATGAAAAATGGAATGAGGAAAGCAGAAAGTTCCTCGCAAAAAAACATCCTTCACATCTTGGGTTCAAGAGATTATGTGAAAACATAGTAAAATCCTTCGATGGGCTTCCTATCGATGATACAGAAAAGCCCAAGGTCGGCATAGTCGGCGAGATACTTGTAAAGTATCACCCCGGTGCGAACAATCACCTCGTTGAACTTCTCGAAACGGAAGGTATGGAGGCCGTTGTCCCCGATCTTTTAGACTTCTTCTTGTACTGCTTTTACAATAATAATTTCAAGGCAGACAAACTTGGCAAAAGCAAGCTTTCGGCTGCTACAAGCAATATAGGCATACATTTTCTTGAAAGCATCCGCTCCGCCGCAAGC
>CAYJPI010000317.1:0-3189 GCA_964372005.1 uncultured Oscillospiraceae bacterium
TGTTATATGCAAACTCATCCATCTGCTTCTCGATATAACTTATGGCATCGCGGGTTGCGGCGGTAGCCCCCGATAGCGGGTCAGCACTCGATGCGTAAAAACTAAGCTCGATGCCGACTTGCTTGCGGCTGATCTCTTCATCGACGGTGCAACGCAAAACGGTAGACTCGCCTCTTGCATCGGCTATTGCAATTGAAAACATCTCCTCAAGAACCACACTCAACATGGCATAGCGCACACCGGAAATTCCATTCTCGCTCAATTGCTTCTTCAAGAACGCCTGTGCATCACTGAAGGACTCCGGGCGAAGGGAAATCTCAATTTCGGCACGATACTTGTCACCCTTTTCATATGCAAGCCTAAGTACCGTTAGATCAGTAGCCTTCCCCAGCTCTCCTGCAAAGCTGGTTACCCCATCACAGAGATTTCTGGTGGCTATGCGAGCGTCTTCAACATTTCTTTGTGCGTTAACCAAGTTTTTGAGTGCCTCTGTTCCAAACATTGCGCCACTTTCATTAGTGCTTTCAAACATGCCCTGTGTACACAGTGTAAGTACATCGCCCTGGCGCATCTGTATGGACAATTCTCGATACATAACGTGCTCGGTATGCGCAAGAGGCACCATGTTTTGCCCTGCAAGCTCTTCAAATCTGCCATCTTTCTTCATGTAATACGGTTTTATCTCACCGGCATTAACATATGATAGTTTGCCGTTCATCACATTTAGCACGCCAACAAAAGCCGCTACCGTAACATCCTTTGCGCAACTTTCGTATAGTCGCCCATTGATAGTAGTCATCGATCTAGCAATATCCGCATCCGTCATCATTTGATTTTTTATTATGGTTTTTGCAACAACCATTACAAGCGCTGCGGGTATGCCCTCCCCATCCACATTGCCCGTAACTATGCAGATGTGATACGCGTCTATCGCAAAGAAATCATAGAAGTCGCCACCCACAATCTTAGCAGGTACCATGCAACCAACCACATCAACATCCGGAATATGTGGGAATGCGGGGTATTCTCTTGGCAGGAGCGATATTTGTATATCTGTAGCAAGCGATAGCTCCGTAGCTATCCTTTCCTTGTCCGCGGCAACGTTTGCAAGATTGGTTGAGTACTTCTTAATATCCGCCGCCATTTTCAAAAATGCTTCGGATAGCATCTGCATTTCATCACCGGTTGTGAGCGGCTCAATGTCAGTTTTTAACATCCCGTCTGATGCCATTTGCAATGTGCTTGCTGTGAGTTTCTCGAGAGGTACAGTCACTATGCGGCGTGTAAACATAACGAGGAATATTACAAGCACCAGCACAAAGCTTATGCTTATTATAAGCAATGTTGTGACGAAGGCATTGAGCATGCTTTCAACATCCAAAAGTTCAACATCCGCTTCTACCATTGCAACAACATTTCCTTGCGAATCGAATATCGGTGCCCATGCCATAACTGCTTTTCGTCCATAGAGCGTGTTATCTGTAATAATTTTTTGCTGTACGCTCTGCTTATTAACAACATCATTTACAAGATATATAAATTCGGTTTCGGAGTAATCATATCTATCTCCCAGTGAAGAAATATTCTCGGGCAGGTCTGTGTCGATCATCGCATCCATTATGTAGATGAAATGATCATCGCGAGGGTGGTACATGTAGAAATACTCAATTTCCATTTCTTTTTTCATGCTTTGCATCAGGCTATAGACTTCATCATAGTGTTCATCTGTTTCGCCTGTTTCGATATAGCCCATTATCCTGTCGCCGTCAACTAAAGTGGCAACCGACCTGCTAGCCTGTAGAGCCTTTTGAAAATAGAACTCTGTATACTCATTCCATGAAGCCACATATACAAACACGCTTATTCCTACACATAAAAGCAAGGAAAATATTATGAGCACAACGCCTATTTTGGTGGATATTTTACGCTTCTTCACATCCATGACCTCCCCTCGTGTATTATATCTACATCTTAATTACAAGCACTACTGCCGCACACCCACACCCGTCCTTGCATTCCGGGCAAATGATACCATGTTTGTTTAGGTCCTTGTAGAAGTCCGGGCAATCCACTCTCATTACTATTTTGCCGGCATGTTTCGCCAAGGCTTCGGCCCTGCAGTTTCCGTCCACCGTCCATAGCTCCATGAGAATATGTGTCGCACCGCGTGACATTGCCTTTTCATACATTCGTATAGACAGTTCCTTGCCTATACCGTGCTTACGATAGTCATCCTCCACCGCAATCATTTCAGCTGAATAAATTACATCAGAAGGGAATTCGGCCGCAATTTTTTGCTCGAGCTCAGGGTGAGGATAGGTGAAATTTATTCCGGGACTCCAAAAAACCACAGCCACCACGCGATCTCCATCATAACATTTTATTCCGGTGGTACCCTCTAGGCTCAGTCTTTTTTTCATAACTTCCATCATGTTTGCGCCATCGTTCAAGATTCGTGCATACAGCTCCATAACCACGGCTTCGTCGGCCGATGTGAGATTTTCGTATCTGAACATATGAATAGTTCCCCTTTCAATTTACGAGCCCTTGTTTTTCCTGCCAACAATGATGAAGATTAGCAAGAGAACAAGAATAAATAGGCCTGCCAACATTAGCCCAAGCTGATAGCCAAGCAACAAAGCAGCACCATAGAGAATAGGACCCAGCGTTTGCCCGCCATTATCGAACAAAGAGTATACACCCATTGCCTTTGCATCGCCAATCAGTTCTACGGCTTTGAGCGATGAATAATATGTCGATTGAGCTGCATACCCAAAGGAAATTGAAGTTGAGAACAGTGCAACACCGAAGAGAGCCGCTTCAAGTGTCGGGATGAAGCAGAATATTAAAGTAGATATAACGGCAAGGAACGAGGAGAGAATAACCGTCTTCTTAGCTCCTAAGCGCGTTATCAAGGTCTTTGTTATCCACGGACCGGCATAAATTACCAACAAGCCGCATAACAGATACACGCGACCTATGTCCGCTTCCGTCATGCCGTTTTCAGAGGCGTAAAGAGGGAAGAAGTATTCTCTGAACGATATGCCAATAAGGAAGGGCATAAGTATGAGCATCAAGAAAATGAACACCTGCTTATCTGCGAAGAAGCGCAAAGAAGCGAAACGTTCCTTCGCTGCGATGTTTTTCCCGGCTGCTACAGGTTCGCGGTAGTCTGAGCCGGTTATAGCA
>CAYJPI010000318.1:0-3173 GCA_964372005.1 uncultured Oscillospiraceae bacterium
GCAAGTTCGCCTTCATAGTCAAGGCGGCTGCAATCGGGAGGATACACTATCTCTTCGTCATGTGCGATGATGCTTGTGGTGGGTTTCATGAACAATAGCGGCGCCTCGGGTGCAGTGCCTTGGTCAAACTCAAACGCATGTTCGTGATAGTTTTTACCTATGCAAACCACCTTGCTCGGTTCGCAAGGAGCAAGAAGTTTAACCTCATTTAGCGCATATGTCCTCTTATCGCGAACGATATCGCGGTAAGGAGCGGCCGCAAGACGATGCAGTACATCACCCTTTACCTCGGCGTAGAAAATTTCCTGTCCTACCATGGCTCTTGCTATTTTCATTTTCTTTCCTCCTTAGATAGTATACACAGTTTAATTATACAGCCTTGCGCCGATCAAATCATCGGGCTTGGGTGCACTTTCCAAATGCTTGATTTCGAATTCTTCACGGTGAATATGCGCCGATGCACGCACATAAATATTTCGCCCTGCGGCAACCGGCAAAATCGATGTTGTCCCCTCGCTTTGATCCTCTATGAGCGCCGCGATATCCGGGTGAACTTCAACTATATAATGCGGCATCATTTCCTCTTTGAGCTTTGCAATGAGGGCCTTTCGCACCTTCAAAACCACGGTCTCGGGCGATAATACGCGCCCATCACCCTTGCAATACGGGCATGTTACCTGCAATGTATTGCTGATGGAATGCCGCATCTTTTTCCTCGTCATCTCAACAAGCCCTAAGGATGTGATTCCAAGAACATTCGATTTCGTGCGGTCCTTCCTCAATTCGTTTTTGAGTGTTTCGAGCACGCGCTCCTTATCGGAGATATCCTCCATGTCGATAAAGTCAATAATAATAATTCCGCTTATATCGCGAAGGCGAAGTTGCCTTGCTATTTCACGCGCCGCCTCGCAGTTCGCTTCGGTTATCGTTTCCTGCAAGTTATCATTGCCCACATATCGTCCAGTATTTACATCGATACTCGTCAAAGCTTCCGTTTGGTCGATTACGATGTAGCCTCCGTTAGCAAGCCACACCTTCCTCGCGAGCGCCTTGTCTATTTTTGCCTCAAGGTTAAATCGTTCGAATAGATTCTCCTCGCCTTGATAAAGCACCACCTTATCCTTAAGGTGTGGCGATATGATGTTCGCTACAATCTGCACGCGTTCGTAAAACTCCCTATCGTTTATCGTCAATCTTTCGATATCCGGCGTAAACAGGTCGCGTATCGTTCGAAAAATAAGCGGCTCTTCCGCGTGTAGCAATCTAGGGGCCCTTACGAGCTTCATCTTTTGCTATATGCGCTGCCACAGCCTTTCGAGGAATGCTATATCGCCCGAAAATTCTTCTTGCGTCTTTCCTATCGCCGCAGTTCTTACTATCATCCCCATATCATGGGGTTTCACCTGGTCGAGAACGGCACGAAGCCTTGCACGCTCAACTTCATCCGCAATGCGCCTCGACACGCCGACATAGTTCACCGTCGGCATCAAAACCAAAGTGCGCCCGGGCAAAGTTATATGCGTAGTTACCCTTGCACCCTTAGTTCCTACCGGCTCCTTTAGTACCTGCACCATTATTTCTTGGCCGGGCTTCACTATATCGCGAATGTTTACGGGGGATAGCGCCAGTTCTTCCCTTGGCGCATCATTAAACTGAAAGTCGGATTTGTCTACTTGGATGTCTCCCGCATATAAAAATGCGTTGCGTTCAAGCCCGATATCGACAAATGCCGCCTGCATCCCCGGAAGCACGTTTTGTACACGTCCGCAATAGATATTGCCCACGAGCCTTTCATGCCCTCTACGCTCTATATAAATTTCGCTCGGCGTATCATCCTCGAGTAGCACAACACGCGTTTGGTAGGGGTTTATGTCCACCACTATCTGTTTGTTCATGAGATGATTATCCTCTTTTCACTTTTCATCCGCACAGCGCGGCAAAAGGGATGAGCCTGTAAAGTACAATTCGCTCCTGTGAATTTTATAATGCGCTTTTGTATCCCAAGCAAGGAGCAATGCTTGCATGAATAATTCCACATTGAGTCCGCCATCGGAATTATGTATTCCATGAAGAAATAGCATTTTACCGTCATCACGAAGCGTGGCGCGAATGAGCTTCGGCCTTAAGTCCACATCCCTCATCCCTGCCTTGGTGCGCTTATTAACAATTATCGGGGCATCGAGGAAGGTTTGCATATCGCTTTGCAATTTATCGATGGGCGGCATGTCCTCAAATTCAAGCGCTACCTTGTAGCGTGCACTATGCGTCATCGATGTGAGCGTTTTCATCTCATCGGGCGCACGTTTAATTTCGCTCACCGAAAAGCCGATAGGAAGAGCCTTGTTTATCGCATCAACCATCTCTTTTTCGTCACGCTCCTCGGTTAACCGCATTTCCAGCCATTCCGCTTCCCCCGTATAGCCTACCGCAAGGGCTGAAGCAAACGACAAAAGCGGATGCGGATTAAACCCTTGCGAATATGCAAGCGGCAGATTCGCCCTTCTAAAAGCCCTTTGCACGAGCCTTTGTATGTCGAGGTGGGAAATGTATTTCATCTCCTCACCCTTCGAATAATTAACAATATACTTCATTGCACTCTCCAAAGCACATATTGCATCCATCCCTGCAATCGGCTGTTGTTTCTTCTTTTACGGCCTTTTCCCATTCCTGCATGAAATAAGCCTTTTCGACTATCATGTCGATATGATCATAGGGTAGTGCTTCGTTCAAGTCGCGCTCACGATTTGCGTAGAATTCCTGCGTAAGTCCCACTTCTTCGAAGGCTTCTTCCCAAGCTGACAGGCGGAAGCATTCATCCCACGAATCGAAGCGTGCACCGCGCTTGTACGCCCCTTCGATAACATGCGAAAGCCTTCTGTCGCCTCGGGAGAATACGGCTTCAAGCACACTAACATCGGGTGCATGATACTTGAACTGCGCACCGCGAACGCCCTTCATGGCATCCTTTAGCATGCGCTGTTTTCTCTTTATCTCGTCCTTGGTATCCTGCGGCGCCCACTGGAATGGCGTGAAGGGCTTAGGCACGAATGACGATGCACTAACCGTCAAGCGGAAGCCCTTTCCCCTTTGTTCCTTGGGGATAGAGTAAAACACATTACTTACCTTTTTAGCAAGGTCTACTATGCCTAATACGTCCTCATCGGTTTCGGTGG
>CAYJPI010000319.1:0-2175 GCA_964372005.1 uncultured Oscillospiraceae bacterium
CGGAGCTTTTGGCGGCGAAAAAACGGTCGTATCGGGAGTATTATGCGATGAAGAATGAGATGCGCGATGTCTTGAGGTCGAAGGCCAATGTGGATCGGTTGTTGGGGTATGATCGGGGTCTCGCGGCGCGCGGAAAAAGCCCCAATCGGGGTGCAGGTCGTGATGCTCGATGACCGAGGTTAAAAAACGCAAGCAATTGTTTTTTGTAGGGCACTTGTGATATACTTCATTATACGAAGTCTAATTTATAATCATGAGCGACTTATAAAAAGATACATGAACGAGAAATGAAAATTTGACACAGGAGGATTCAAAGTGAAAATTGGAATTATTAGATGTATGCAAACGGAAGATTACTGTCCAGGATCGGCGGACTTTAGGGCAATCAGAGAGAGAAGCGGTGCGTTTGAGGGAATAGTTGAAGACATTGATATCATAGGATTTATAAACTGTGGTGGCTGTCCTGCAAAAAAATCTGTATTAAGAGCAAGGGAACTTGTGAAAAGGGGTGCAGATACAATCGCTTTTGCATCTTGCATCCAAAAAGGAATGCCTATAGCATACCCTTGTCCGTTTGCTAAAAAAATGAAAGAGCTAATAAAAAGCGACTTGGGTGATGATATTAAACTTATTGACTATACGCATTAACCATTAAAATTAGGATGAATTGCGTACAATCAAAATTCTATGCGGAGGTGGATATATTGAAGAAAATTTATTTCAACGGTAATATAATTACTGTCGATAAACATGAAACCATTGCACAAGCTATATTGGTTGAAAGCGGCACAATTACAGCAGTTGGCAGTAATGAAGAGGTTTTAATCCTTTCAAATGACTGCGATAAGATTGACCTTGAAGGAAAAACAATGGTGCCGGGATTTTATGATCCACACGGGCATATTGTGGGGATGGCTCAATCATTATTGATTGTTATGTTAGGTGATACCGAATCAAAAGAAGACATTCTAAATAAGATGGCAAACGAATTGAAAGTGAATCCACCGGAAAACGGGGTTTGGTTAATTGGGTTTGGCTATGATAATTCAAAATTCAAGGATGGGCAGCATCCAACAAAGTTCGATTTAGATAAAATCAGCACCAAAATCCCAATCACTGTATCGCATGCGTCCGGGCACTTAGCGGTCGTAAACTCAAAAGCGCTTGAGGCTTACGGTTATGTTGGAGAAAACTACGAAGTGCCCGTTGGAGGAGTAGTCAGGACGGTTTCTTCGGACTCAAAAGAGCCAAACGGTGTACTTGAAGAGAATGCTATACTTGACCCCGCAAAAGCATCAATTCCAAAATCACCCGGATTTGCGGAAATTCTAAAAGCAATGGTTAGGGTTCAAGACTTATACGCATCATTAGGTATTACAACGAGCCAAGATGCTTCAGTTTCAGAATCAAACCACTATCTTGAAATATTGGTGGCTTGTGCAGAAAACGACATGCTTAAAATCGATATAGCAGGATATGTAACACAGCCATCTACACTGAATTTGATGAAAAATGAAGGTGCTCCAAAAAGAAATTACCATCACCACCTTAAATTAGCAGGCGGAAAGACATGGCTAGATGGCTCGCCGCAAGGCTTTACGGCATGGCTTACAAAGCCCTACCATGTTATACCGGAGGGCAAACCCGCTGATTACTGTGGCTATGGTACACAGGATGATGACACGGTGACAAAGTACTTTGCTGAGTGTATTCGCCTTAATATCCAAGTCAATATTCATGCTAATGGTGATGCGGCTACCGATCAATTTATTAGATGTTATAGCGAAGCCCTGCGGCTTACAGAAAACAAACGCGATTTGAGGCCTGTAATAATTCATGGTCAATGTATGAGAGAAGATCAACTTGATAAAATAAAAGAAATAGGTGCGATTATTTCGTTCTTTAATGACCATGTGAGGTTTTGGGGTGATTTGCATCATGACCAAGTTTTTGGGTCTGAAAGAGCACAAAACATCTCACCGCTTAGATGGGCAAGTGATAGAGGTATCAATATTACATTGCACCAAGACCCTCCCGTTAAAATTCCAAACCAATTAATAGGCATTCACACAGCTGTGAACAGAACAACGCAGTCGGGTAGGGTTTTAGGGGAACATCAAAAGCTGTCGGTAATGGAAGCCTTAAAAGCTGTTACAATTAACGGGGCATATCAGT
>CAYJPI010000319.1:2185-3173 GCA_964372005.1 uncultured Oscillospiraceae bacterium
CCGATTTAGTGGTTTTAGATAAAGACATACTAAACATCAAGAAATCGGAAATTGATAAAATAAAGGTATTGGAAACCATCAAAGAAGGTGTTACAATTTATAAGATGTGATTTCAAAACAGGCGAATTCAGCAAAACGAAACAGGAGGCTACTATGAAAGTAATTTTAGTGAACGGAAGTATGCGAGCGAAGGGGTGCACCTTTACGGCTCTATCAGAGGTTGAAAAGACCTTGAATAACCAAGGCATTGAAACGGAGATATTCCAAGTTGGGAAGAAGCCGATTTCGGGTTGTTTGGCGTGTTACGCATGTCTTAAAACGAAAAAGTGCGTTATAAACGATGTGGTGCTTGAATTCATCGAAAAAGCAAAGACGGCCGATGGTTTTGTTTTCGGCTCACCCGTTTATTTTGCGAGCGCGAGCGGAACATTGACATCGTTTTTAGACCGCGCCTTTTGTGGCAAGAAAGAGTTTTTTGAAGGCAAGGTCGGCGCGGCTGTTGCGAGCTGTAGACGCGGCGGCGCAAGTGCTACATTGGATCAAATAAATAAGTATTTTGGCATATACGGGATGCCGATAGCCCCGTCGCAGTACTGGAACATTATTCATGGAAATACGCCCGAAGAAGTTGTTCAAGACTTAGAAGGAATGCAGACGATGCGCACATTAGGAAACAATATGGCGTGGCTGTTAAAGTGTATCGAATTAGGCAAAAACAACAATGTGCCCTATCCGATACCGGAAAAAGCCACTCCGACTAACTTTATTAGGTAGAATGGGGTACCCCTGAATAGATTGAGGATAGAGATAAAAGCACTTATTGACCGAGCGTCAATAAGTGCTTTTTTGGCTGCCAGTATTATTTCGTTTCAAAGCTATCACAAATTGCGCTTAATAATCGTCTTATTCTCAAACATGCATTCATCCAGATGATGTAGATAATCCATTATATTTGGGTAGTGATTTTTATCATAATGCGCATACCCAA
>CAYJPI010000320.1:0-3159 GCA_964372005.1 uncultured Oscillospiraceae bacterium
GGGTAATTTTCCTTGGATATGAGCTTCGCTTCGTCCATCCCATCCTCGATGGAGATAACCTGCTTGCCCTGTGCACTTAGCGACGAGAATACATCCGCCATTTTTCCCTCAAGATGCATCCCCGTAAACACCACCACATCGGCCAGTTGCATTTCATTCACGTCACCTGCGCTCGCCTGATACATATGCGGGTCGATCCCCGTCCCCATCAGCGCGGTAACATTTACGCAATCCCCGCCTATAACCTTTACAAGATCGTATAGCATAGTTGTTGTTGTAACTATGCTAAGCTTTCCGTCGTCGATTTGAATTTCACCATCGTCACACGCAAAAAGAGATGGCAAAATAATAATTACCGCCAACAATAGCGCGGCCGCTTTCATGCATCGCTTCAAAATACTACACTTTTTCATCCAAGCCACACCTCGCGTAATAATCTATTGATCCCTTATGCCTAATATATGTTGATATGCTTTAAGTGTGTCTATGGCAACATAAGCGCAAAAGTGTTATAATCTACGGTAAGGAAAGAGGGTGGAATGATGGAAAGCAGCGAAATTATCGTGGATTTAGAGTACAAAGGGCTTACTCTCATCGCGCCTGTCGGTTGTTCGTTCACGGCGGATGCCGTCCTGCTCGCATCATTTTCAAGGTTGAAGAAAAACGATCGTGCAATTGACCTAGGCTCGGGCACGGGCGTAATTGCGATGCTCGCAGGGGCGCGCACGGGGGCTATGTTTACCCTTGTGGAGATTCAAAGCCACATGGCCGAGCTATCCAAACGCTCGCTTGAGATGCACTCCCTCCCCTACGATGTTCATAATGTCGACTGGGCGAACGCAACTTCCATCCTCGGACATGAAAGCTTCGATGCCGCACTTATGAACCCACCATACTTTACAAACGCAAGCAGTATGACCGATCACGAAGCTAGAAAAGCGGCTCGTTTCCACTGCAACTCCACTATCGAGGGAGCGATTCACTCCGCCGCCTCGCTACTAAAGTTCGGTGGGAAGCTATTTTTCTGCTATCCTACCTCATCGCTATTCGAAGCTTTCTGTGCCCTCGAAAAAAATAACATGGCACCAAAGCGGATGCGGCTTGTATGTTCAAAGGAAAATAAGCCACCCTATCTTGCACTCATCGAAGCGAAGAAGGGCGGAAAACCCGGCATTGTAATGGAAAACATGCTCAATTTACGCGATGCAAACGGCAATGAAACCGACGAAGTGCGCCGCATATATCATATGGAGGAAAACCAAAATGGAAAGTAAACTCGAAGGCAAGCTATCGCTTTGCGCAACGCCCATCGGCAATCTTGAGGATATAACTCTACGTGTTTTGCGCACGCTAAAGGAGGCGGATGCCATCTGGGCGGAAGATACGCGCCACACGCTGGGGCTACTCAATCATTATGGGATAAAAAAGCCGCTCGTAAGTTGCCATGAGCATAATGAAAAGGCGCGTGCTATGGAGGCGGTGGAGCAAATATCGATGGGTAAGCGCATCGCATATTGTTCGGATGCCGGAATGCCCGGCATAAGCGACCCAGGGAGCGTGCTCCTTCGTGCCGTGCAGGATGCATCGCTTTACGCAGAGGTTCTGCCCGGTGCAAGTGCGGTACTTATGTCAGCCGTGCTATCCGGCATTTCGTCGGACAGCTTCACTTTCTTTGGCTTCCTTCCGCGTGACAAAAAGCCTCGCCGAAATGCCCTTGCGCGCTTGGAAGCATGCGACACCACCATGATAATCTACGAAAGTCCCGTGCGCATACCGGGAACGCTTCGCGAGTTATCTACGCTTCTCGGTGATGACAGGGAGGCGGCCGTCCTTCGCGAGCTCACAAAGCGGTATGAGCAGGTAGTTCGTGCACCTCTAAGGGAATTATGCGCAAGGTTTTGCGAGCCACCGAAGGGAGAATGCGTAATTGTGCTGTCGGCCAAGCCTCATGTTGAGGAGGTTTGCGACGAAGCTACGATACGCTCGTTCATGGAAAGTCGCCTCGGCGAAGGTTTTTCCGTGAAGGATGCGGCAAAGGAAGCCGCAAAAACACTAAATGTACCTAAAAGGGATGCCTATGCTATAGGTATGTCTTTATAGCCTATAATCCCATCGCAAAGGCGGTGGGAATTTTTTATGCACAAATTACCTCTTGACACATAATACTATGCGACGCATAATATAACTATAGACGCTTACCTTACAACAGTTAGGCCGCTATTTGAGGAGGTGGTTCACGTGGATAGCCAATTAAGGCGTGGTATGCTCGATGTTTGCGTACTAAAATCGCTCACCAAGGGCGATTCATACGGATATCTTATCGTGAACGAACTTTCACTCTTCATGCCGATGACGGAATCAACCCTCTACCCAATACTTCGCCGCCTTGAAGAAGCTAAGCAAGTAAGAACATACACCGTTGAGCACAATGCAAGATTGAGGAAATACTATAGTATAACTGAATTGGGGCATAATCGCATCCGCGAATTTATCGGCGCTTGGCCGGAGGTTATTCGCATCTACGAGTATATTCAAGGAGGGGATCAGCATGAATAAACAGCAATTTTTTGATGCACTAAAGGCTGAACTTTCAACCTTGCCCGAGTACGAAATCTCACGTGCGATATCCTTTTGCGAGGAAGGCATATACGAGCGAATGGATAACGGAATGAGCGAGGAAGAAGCGTTAAGTGATATTGGTAACCCCAAAACAATTGCCGCGGAATTCATCCCAAATATTGACGAAGCAAATGCTAAGCCTTCAGCGCCCTATCGCTATACATGCGCATTTGTCATTGTCGGGATTTACACTGCGATTATCCTTCGGTCAATGGTATCGGAGGCCGGCGGCATCGTGTCTTTTTTTGTTGAGGAATCTATCATCGCGTTAATTGTACTTGCACTTATGATTATATTGGTTATAGGCGGCATAGTGCTCAGTCGCCTTTATCAAAGAAAAGTGAAAACAAAAAGTAATGACCTCAAGAAAACAAATACGACTATTCGTATAATGATTGGTTGCCTTATGGTATTGGCCTTTGCAATAATTCTTGCGCCGAGCAGCCGCGACATGGCCTCAACATATAACTATCCGCGGTCAACTTATCAAGGCGAAATTCCGTATATTGAGCTTGAAGATTTTTCGCCCGAGGAAGCCGA
>CAYJPI010000321.1:0-3143 GCA_964372005.1 uncultured Oscillospiraceae bacterium
AATAAAACATATACATTTGTTTTGCATGATGATCTATTGTGGAACAATGGGGAACAAATCACCGCTAAGGACTTTGTGGCATCCATCATGTGGTATTCTTCGCCGCAGTGGGCACAGGCAGGTGCATCATCGAGCGGAAGCGATGCGCTTGTAGGCTATGCGCAATACTATGATGGCACGAGCGATGTGTTTGAAGGGGTGCAACTCATATCCGACTTATCGTTTTCCATTACGGTTTCCGCGGAGAATTTCCCCTACTATTGGGAGGGTGTAAATGCCATGGTAGGGCCTATCCACACGGCGACATATTTGCCTTCTTGCGAGATAGTTTCAACGCCTGAAGGAACAAAGCTTCAATTCTCGGAAGGCGACTTACTTGCAAACTGCACGAGAATAGCGGAGACGGAGCGATATGCACCTACCGTTACTTGTGGGCCTTATAAATTTGTATCATTCGAAAATCAAACAGCAACTCTCATACGTAACGAGTATTTTAAGGGCGATTTGAATGGCAACACACCAACCCTTGAATACGTCGTCCAAAAGGCTATTCCGCAGGAAACGAATGTTGAATGGGTAATAAACGGCCAGGTTGACCTTGTTGAAGGCATTGTTGAGAGTGAAAAGATAGAGTCGGCCAAAACGTCGGATGCTGTGGCGTACAGTTCCTACCTTCGATCGGGGTTTGGATATCTCGCTATGATGTGTGATTACGGGGTAACCGAGGATGTGAATGTGCGCTGGGCTCTTGCCTCGCTTATCGACCGAAATGCGGTTGTTGAATATGTGCTCGGCGGCTACGGTAGCACGGTGGATGCGGAATATGGTATAGGCCAGTGGATGTATCAGGAGATGGCGGCCGATTTGCAGGCATCATTAAAGCCCATATCCTTCAACATCGACATGGCAAATGACTACTTGGATAAAACCGCCTTTGTGTATGAGGCTGACGCAGTGACCCCATTTGATAGAAGCAAGGCTGATGCGCAGGGAACATATCTTCGCCATAATGATAAAGGCGAACCATTGGTGATAAATCACCTCGGTACGGCAGAGAATGTGCTAACGGATATCGTAGAAATACAGTATGTGGCCAATGCACCTCTCGCGGGGATTGATTTCAATCTCACGAGGAGCGATTATAGCTCGGTACTGCAAACATTCTACTTTTCGTATGAGCTCCCCGATGACGAGCGAATTTACAGCACGTTTAACTTAGCCACGAATTTCACTGCGGTATTCGATAGATACTACTCATGGCATTCGAGCAATGTGGGCACACAGCAGAATAAGGGACAGCTTAGTGACCCAATTATCGACGAGCTTGTAATAGCTATGCGCGAATGTGAGCCTGACGATAAGGAGGCATACTTGCAAGCTTGGCTCGAGTATCAGATACGCTGGAACGAGCTTATGCCGCAAGTGCCGCTATACTCAAATGAGTACTTTGATATTTATCATGCCAATGTTGATAATTTGAGCACAAGTGTTTTTTCGAGTTATGAAAATGTGATTTGTGAGATTTCGAAGAGCGAGAAATAGAATATTGTTTCGTTATGGTGAGTATGGTGGCATTCTCACCATTTCGCTGTTGATGCAATGGTAGGCGCTACGTAGGGGGGTGTGTGATGCTACGCTATATACTTAAACGTATTCTAATCATGGTACCTGTGGTGTTTTTGGTGTCGGTGATGATATTCGCTATCGTGAAGATCATGCCGGGCGACCCCGTGCGGCTGATGCTACCCACCGATATATCACAGGCGCAGTACGAGGCTTCCTACGATGCTATGTACATCAAGCTCGGGTTGGATAAAAGCCTCGCCGAGCAATACTTCATATGGATTACGAATGTATTCAAGGGCGATTTCGGCTACTCGAACCTATATAACCGCCCTGTTGCGGATATAGTGGGCGAACCTATGAAAAACACCTTGATACTAAACTTGGGCGTTAACGCGCTATACCTTCTTATCGCCATACCCGTGGGGATAAAATGCGCAGTTAAGCGCATGTCATTTTTCGATAATGGTTGGCAAGTGTTTTCGCTGATTACACATTCAACCCCAACATTTTTCCTCGCCATATTTCTTATCTACATCTTTAGCGTAAACCTATCTTGGCTACCGATGGGCGGTATGCCTAACTCGGCTACGCAATCGGGGATGGAGCTGTTTTTTGAGTGGATACGCATCCTTGCCTTGCCGACGATCACATTAACCATAGTCAGCTTGGCAGGCGCGATAAGGTATGTTCGCAATGCGATGATAGAAGCTTTGAGCCAAGATTACATACGCACGGCAAGGGCGAAGGGGCTTGCACAGAAGATCGTTATATATCGCCATGCATTCAAAAATGCGCTCATTCCTGTTTCCTACATCATCGTAGGGACGCTGTTTTCGCTCTTCGCGGGAGCGGCATTAACGGAGAGCGTTTTCCAATACAATGGGATGGGTGCGCTGATTATCGATGCGGTGTTCAACCTAGATAATCAATTGATAATTACGTTAAATCTGTTCTATGCTACATTGAGCCTCGCATCGGTGCTTGTGGCCGATGTGGTGTACGCGCTGGCCGATCCTCGTATAAAACTGAACTGAGGAGGGGGATAATGCGAAAAACATCCGATGAAAAAACATCAAAAAGCAGTGTAATCTCCTCCTTTATTAGCCTATTTCGCAGGTTTTTTAGGGGCAGCGATGTTGGTACGCTTGCTATAGAGGATACATCGCTGCACTCGCCCACTAAACTCATATTAAAAAAATTACTTCGAAGTAAGCTCGCATTGTTTGGGATGATAGGATTTGTTTGCATGCTCCTCCTTTCCTTCGTGGGTTCTTCGTTTTTTCCACTGAACGATACCTACATCGAGCTTACACATGCGAATGTGAGACCGGGGATAAATTACCTAGCTTACCCTAAAGAGCTCGATGATAAGGACATAGCCAAAATATCCTCGGGTATCTCATTTAGCGCGGCGGTAACGACGGATGGCGAATTCTATATCTGGGGTACAGAAGCGAATAAGGAGCAGAAAAATGTGTCGGGGTATATATTCGATGTGCCCGATGAATTGTATGAGAACAAAATCGTTGACGTGGCTTGCGGCGGTAACCACGTTTTTGCAGTGGATGAAAATGGCG
>CAYJPI010000322.1:0-3120 GCA_964372005.1 uncultured Oscillospiraceae bacterium
GTATCTGTTCGATTTGAAAAAAGAACACATCGATGTTCTGATTCATCCACAATCGATAGTACATTCTATGGTAGAATATAATGACGGCACCACCATGGCGCAACTATCAATGCCCGATATGCGGCTCGCCATACAGTACGCGCTCACTTATCCAAAGCGCATACAAGGCCCTGTGAAAAGGCTTTCTCTCGGCGATATAGGCACGTTGACATTCGAGCGGCCTACTTCTCCGCTTGATAAAGCGCTCAACCTCGCATACGATGCGTTGGATGCAGGCGGTGCACTGCCCATAATCTACAATGGCGCGAATGAAGCCGCTGTGGAGCGATTTGTAAGGGACGAAGTCGGCTTCCTCGACATACATAATATAGTTGAGGATGCTATGCAAAAGGGCGCGCATATGAGCGCCAATACGATTGAAGAAGTGCTCGAGGTTGATGCATTTGCACGAAGAACCGTATTTTGCGTAAATTAGAAGTGAAGCTCATAATTGTTTGAGGCGGAAAGGAAGCGAATATTTTGGAAAGCATATTCACCAACGCGGTATCAATAATTGCGGCATTATTGCTGCTTGGAATATTTATAACGATACACGAGTACGGCCATTTCATCGCAGGGCGAAAGTTGGGTTTCGGCATACTCGAGTTCTCGGTTGGGATGGGACCTAAGGTGTTCTACCGCGAGAAAAACGGGATTGTGTACAGTTTGCGCGCCTTCCCCATCGGCGGCATGTGCCGCTTTAGCGGTGAGGATGAAGTAAGCGAAGACGGACATGGTTTTAACGACCATCCCGTTTGGAAGCGCGTGCTGGTTGTTATCGCAGGGCCTATATTCAACATAGTAAGTGCACTCGTGCTCGGCGTAGTAATACTTATGGCTTATGGCGTGTATATCGACCAAACCGAGGTGCAGATTCCCGAGGTGGTTGAAAATGCCCCTGCCGATATCGCAGGGCTTGAGTCGGGCGATATTCTTATCGCGGTTGACGGAGCGCCCGTTACCGACCATGAGCAGGTAATCTCAATCATCGATTCGGCTGAAAACTCTGTGGAATTCACCGTTTTGCGCGGCGAAACCGAGCACACCTTGCTCATTGACGATATCTATGATGAGGAGTCGGGCAAGAATCTTCTTGGAATCACCATAGGCACATACTATGTGCGCGAACAGCTCGGCTTTGTCGATGCCGTGAAGGGCACTTTCTCCTATTCATGGGAGGTGGTTCGCCAAACTTTCTCTACGCTCGGCAGGCTCGTTACAGGCAATGTTGAACAAGGCGAGGTCGGCGGCGTGGTGGCAATAGTAGCGACGGTATCTACGGCTGTTCAAACCAATATCGAAACGGTTTTACAAATCGCTATGCTACTTAGTTTGAGCCTCGGGATAATGAACCTTTTGCCCATCCCTGCGCTGGACGGGGGGCGGCTCGTGTTTTTGATTATCGAAGCCATAAGGCGCAAACCGCTCGCGCCCGAAAAGGAAGGCATGGTGCATTTCATCGGATTTGCACTGCTTATGGCATTGACGGTATTTTTGATTTTTAGCGACATTCGTATGCTCGCAGGGGGATAAACAATGACTAAGCAGGTTCGAGTGCGCGATGTGCTCATCGGTGGCGGTGCGCCTATCACGATACAATCGATGACCAATACCGACACCCGCGACATCGATGCGACCGTAAAGCAAATTCGCGCCCTCGAAGATGCAGGGGTTGAAATCGTTCGGCTCGCGGTTTATGATGAGGATTGCGCCCGAGCGATCAAAGCAATAAAAAAGCGCGTTAGCGTTCCGCTCGTTGCCGATATTCATTTCGACTATCGGCTTGCGCTTTTATCCCTCGAATCGGGGATAGACAAGTTGCGCTTCAACCCCGGCAACATAGGTAGCAGTGAAAATGTGCTGAAGCTCGTTCATGCCGCTAAGGATAAGCAAGTTCCGATACGCATAGGTGTGAACGGAGGATCCCTCGAAAAGGATATTTTGCATGCTTATGGCGGCCCTACCGCCGAAGCGCTCGTTGAAAGTGCGCTTTCGCATGTTAAAATACTTGAGGATGCACATTTTTATGATATCGTGCTGTCCATGAAATCATCAAATGTTCCTACAACCGTAAAGGCATATGCGCTTGCCGCCAAAAAAACCGACTATCCTTTGCATATCGGCGTTACAGAGGCCGGCTTGGGCGAGGATGGCATAGTTAAATCATCGATAGGGCTTGGCGCACTTTTACTCAACGGCATCGGCGATACGCTTCGCGTTTCACTTACGGGCGATCCTTGCGCGGAGGTTCACGCCGCAAGGTCGATCCTACAATCTAGCGGTGCGCGTTTTTTTGGCGGCGTTGAGGTTGTAAGTTGCCCCACATGCGGTAGATGCGGTGCAGATCTTGCATCGATAGTAGAGCGTGTGAAGAGTAGCATCCCAAAGATCGATAAGCATGTACGCATCGCGGTGATGGGTTGCGCCGTTAACGGCCCGGGAGAAGCGAAAGAAGCCGATGCAGGGCTCGCATGCGGCAAAAACGGCCGTGCCGTTGTGTTTGCAAACGGTGAACAAAAGGGCGGCATGCCATTCGATGAGGCCATTCGCTTTTTGTGCGATTATGTGGTAGAATTATAAGATGCAACTTGTGGATACCGTCCACGGCGGTATGGCATAACTATGTGTTATATGCACTTACCCCTTTGATATGCACAAGGGGTTTATTTTTGTTTGTTAGATGGTGCGAGTTAATCCGAGCGGCATTTAAGAGGTTTTTTGATATACATGGAAAGGGGAAAAAGATGCAGGAAAACATCGAACTAATCTTGCACAATGCCGATAAGAATCTTAGCTTTCTCGGCGCAAATCTCAAACGTGATACTAATGAAATCACGCTAAATATAGGCTGCGATAAAGAAATTTCAAAGGATATACGCGATGCACTTTGCGCATCGTTTTCCGCTATGCTTTTAGGTTATAACACCAAGCTGTGTTTCATAATTGAGGATACCGCTCCCGTTGCGGAATCCTCCGCTCCCGTTGATGTCGCGCCGCCCGAGCCGATAGCATCTCCCTCGACAATCCCCCCCGAAGAACCCGTCTCCTCCTCTACCCCGATAATCCCCGAGCGCCATGCAG
>CAYJPI010000323.1:0-3115 GCA_964372005.1 uncultured Oscillospiraceae bacterium
ACATATAAAGGGTTTGTTTAACCGTTTTCTTTTTGGAAATGGCATATCCAAAGAAAATGATGTAACCGAATAATAGCGCATAAATGAGCGGAAAGCCTAAAAACACGCATAGCAAGAGCGATAGCGCGAATATGGCCAGAAGCAGAGTTTCGAACATGTATTTTCACCTCAAGCGCCGAATGTATCGGCTTAATCCACATTTGATTGTAAGACCTTACTAGCAAAATGTAAATAAGAATTTAGTAGCGGCACTATTATAACAACATATGTTCCAAAGGTCGAAATTAGGGTATAATATGTCTATATTGTTCTATATTAAGTACCTTTTAATAGGAGGTATGGATGAAAAAGGAAAGACAAAAGAAGGTCCAAGGCATTGGTGGGGCGTTATTGCTTATCGCATGCGTTGTATTCTATTTTGTTATGCCTGAAATTTTGTATAGTAACGAGAAGGAACCCTACACCGTATCGCCGATTGAAACACCAACGCCGAGCGAAGAACCCTATCCGCGTGAGGAGGAAGTATTATCGCGGATTGAAAAAGCGGGCTATGAGATATTTGAAACACAGATTGAACATGTATATGCTGTAAAGTCGGGGAAAAATGAAGCATCGAGGATGTATGAGCTTTCATTTTCATATCTCGATGGATACGCAACATCCTTTACCTTTATGATGCCGCCGCTATCCGTAACCCCCTCATCGATCACACCGCAAAGGGCGGAAGCGGGGCGCGAAGAAAATGAGGAAGAGGAGGATTTCCTCGAAATTGAAATGATGTTTGGTGGAGTGGGCGTTGAAGAGTTGGCATGGCGCGAGGAGGATATCGACAAGATACCACATGCGATTATTGATGCGATGACATATCCGGATGTTTTACCATATGGGGAGAAGCTTCTTTTTGTGGATCTAATAAAAAAGGCGAGCGAGGATGAGGAATCCATGAGTTATGATGGATATGATTTTGCCGTGTATACCATCGAGGACGGTTCGATCGTATTCTCCTTGATTCTGCCATGAAAAACAAACTTTCATATTCCTCTGCGAGAGGGACAAAACCATTTCATTATCGCAAGGTGGCGATTGCCGCAATCGGGCTTGCTATTGGAATATGGGCAGGCGAAGAATTCCGATTGGAGAGCTTGCCGCTTTTTTTGATTGCGATATATGTTGTACATTTATTTTCGTGGCGTTTCGTTCGCGACCTTATGTTTTGGTATGTAGTAGGCGCAGTGATTTTCACCGTCTCCTTGCCTGCTTCGATAAATGGAGAAGGAAATGTAAGCGGATATATATCCGAAGCACCCGAGGAAAGCCGCTATGGGTACACAATCATACTCGATGATATCATACTTAACGGTGAACAGATTAACGGCAGGGCGAGCCTGAACATATCTAAAAAGAGCATGACAACCTTGCCTGAGTATGGGCAACATATCTACATTTCCCATGCGGCAATAGAAACACCCAAGAGTGCAAGCGATGAAGATGAATTCGACGAAAGGGCTTACTACTTAAGCAACTACATAGCTTATATCGGCCGCGCTACGGGGGAAATATCGGTGCAAGGAAAAAGGGAAAATCTATACGGGCACATACTTTCTTTGCGCGAGATGATAAGCGATAATCTCATCAAAATGCATGGCGAGGATGTTGGAGCTTTAGCAATCGGGATGATTTTGGGCGACAAGTCGGGCATACACGAGGATGTACGAGAGGAATTTGAAAGATCGGGAATGTCGCATCTGTTGGCGGTATCGGGTTTACATGTGTCGCTTTTGTTCGTCGCGCTCATGTATTTATTGAGAAAAACACGCATGTGCATCCGCAATATCGCTATAGTGAGTTTCTTGGCGGTGTATTGTACGCTTTGCGCATTTTCGCCTTCGATATTAAGGGCGAGCATAATGAGCATCGTGGTGCTGATAGGTCAATCGTTCAAGAGAAAAAGTGATACATTGACATCGCTTAGTTTCGCCGCGATGCTCCTTCTTATCATAAACCCTTTCTACTTGTTCAGTGCAGGATTTTTGCTTTCATTTTCGGCGGTTTACGGGATACTGATGCTGGCTTCGCCGCTTAAAGATGCAATGGGATTTCTACCGAATGCTGCGGCAGGGTCTATTGGCGTAACATTGAGCGCACAGATAGGTACGATCCCGGTGAGCCTTGCGTATTTCGGTGAAATTCCGATTACGGGTATGTTTTCAAATCTATTCGCCATCCCATTCGCAGGCTTTGCGATAATCCCATCCCTGTTAGGTGCACTCCTGTATGATGTAATTCGTCCGCTTAGTGAATTGCTCAGTGTAATTGCGGGAGGAGCGCTTAATTTTATATCTTACATGGCGTATCTATCGAGCCGATATCCGCTATTTAGCATTGAAAGTATGCCCATGTCTTCCTCTGCGATGTTTATGCTGTCACTGCTATTCTTTTCGCGCTACTGCATGCTGTCCTTTAAAACGCGCTTGGGTTTGGGTTCTATTTGCTTGTCGATAAGTTTCTTAACTTGGGTTATGTTTATATAAACGCTTGCGTTATGAGGCAATATAAATGTATAATAGAAAGGTTGAATGGGATACCAATGCATTTCTTGACGAAAAATTGGAAATGATGGTGTATTTCGGTCGCAATATAATCCGCACAAAGTGAAAATGGAGTTTTTGGAAGGAAAAAGGATGATTACACGCATAGACCCGAGCATTGAGGCGCTAAAGCGAGAGGAAAGCATCACTAAGCGGCTCAAGGATGAAATAGAACCACGCGCGCTCAAATATCATATCGAAACATATGGATGCCAAATGAACGCACATGACAGCGAGAAAATAGCAGGCATGCTCGAGGCGATGGGCTTTACCAAAGCTTTGGACAAGCAGGAGGCGAATTTTCTTCTATATAACACATGCTGTGTAAGAGAGCATGCTGAAAAACGGGTGTTTGGGAACATAGGCGCACTTAAAAAGCGCAAGGACGAGGATCCCTCACTCATGATAGCGGTGTGTGGATGCATGATGCAACAAGAAGAGGTTGCTAAGAAACTCTACAGGCGATATCCGTTTGTTAACCTCGTTTTTGGCACACACAGCCTTTTCGAATTACCATCGCTGGTGGA
>CAYJPI010000324.1:0-3111 GCA_964372005.1 uncultured Oscillospiraceae bacterium
TTCTGTAAGACCATTCGCACTGGTGCCGAAGGTGGGACTTGAACCCACACGGTATTGCTACCAACGGATTTTGAGTCCGTCACGTCTGCCAATTCCATCACTCCGGCGCGATACGATTAGTATCTTACCATAGTATTCAAAAAAATGCAATTCTTTTTTTGAATTTTTTATTATATTTTTTTACATAAAAAATAGATATCAACCATATTTTCAAAATGTTTAAACTGTGGTATTATATTATGAATGATAAAAATACAATTGATTTAGTAGTAGGAAGTGCAGTATGTTTATTGAAGAAAACAAAAGATCTCTCACCGTCTCTATTGCAAAAGCCTCAGGTTTCGACCATGCAGGATACGCTAATATCGATGATTTTTCTTTTTTACCCGAAGTTCGCGACATGTGCTCCGCTAATCGATGCGGCAAGTATGGCACTAATTGGGCATGTCCTCCCGGATGCGGAACGCTTGATGAAATAAGAGCGCGCGTAAGTGAATACGATTACGCGATGATTCTCCAAGCCACCGAAAAAATGGAGGACGATTTCGACTGGGACGCCATCGAAAAAGCACAAAAAAGATGTGACGCTGCCTTGAAAACGCTCGTAAAGCAAATTAGAGGCATGGGAAAACAATACCTTGCTATGGGCGTGGGCGGATGCAAGAAATGCACTCAATGCACTTACCCCGATGCACCATGTCGATTCCCCGATGAGCTAAACCAAAGCATGGAAGCTTGCGGGCTCTATGTGAACGGTGAATGCGAAAAAGCGGGGCTAAAGTATAATTACGGCCGCCAAACGATGACGATTATTGCAATGATTTTAGTGAAGGAGTAGTATAATATATGTTCAAGCGAAGAGGAGCGATGTTCCTTGTTACAATTGCCCTGATGGTTTTTGCGAGTGCTTGTAGCACATCGAGCTCAGTATCCCCAAGGGAAAAGGGGCTCGAGATGATACACACGATGGAGGAACTCGCGAACGACGAGGCTTACATGTCCGTAGTGGGAGTTAGCGAAGAAATTCTCGAAACAGTGAAGATCATAACATCCCAAGACTTTTCTGAGCCGATCGAAGTTTATGAGATCATAGGCATACAAGATGCTCTTATGGGCTTTATGGCAAGTGAGGTTGAGTTAAATGAAATAACCGGGGAATTGATAGGCTCGCGTTTGGTTTCCTCTTTACCATCTCAGATTAACGCACGAAATGGCGTTGAAACGATTGCTGCAACATCTATTTTGCTTCACAGCGAAGCATTCATAATGGATGACATAGATGCACCCACCGCTTATGTATATGTATACGATGGAATGTATAGCGCGACGGTTATCTTTTTGCCATTTGAGGACGATGTGGTATACGCAACATCAAGCTTCATATCCTTAGGTGATGATGGCAATGCAATTGAGGATATAGAAGCGATGTTATCGATGTTTGATATGATCGAGTTTGGAGATTCAAACATTGAAGTGAAAATTGTTGAATAAATTGAAAAAAAATACTTGCATATATATACGAAAATATGTATAATTACAACAAGAGAAAAACAGGAGGATTTTTGTTATGGCAAAGGAAAAGGTTATTCTTGCGTATTCGGGCGGTCTTGACACATCGATCATTATCCCGTGGTTGATGGAGAACTATGATTATGAGGTAGTGGCGATGGCCGGCGATGTCGGACAGGGCGAGGAACTCGACCCTCTCCATGAGAAGGCGATGAAAACCGGAGCTTCTAAGCTTTACATTGAAGATATGACGGAAGAATTCCTCACGGATTTCGCATTCCCCACGCTACGTGCAGGTGCAAAGTACGAAAATAAGTATTTGCTCGGTACGTCTACCGCGCGCCCCTGCATCGCAAAGCGCTTGGTTGAGATTGCGCGCAAGGAAGGCGCCACGGCAATTGCACATGGTTGCACGGGCAAGGGTAACGACCAGGTTCGTTTTGAATTAACAATAAAGGCACTCGCACCTGATTTGAAGATCATCGCCCCTTGGCGTATCTGGGATCTTAAGGGCAGAAGCGAAGAGATCGAATATGCGAAGGAGAGAAACATCCCCTTGCAGTTCCGTGCTGAAGAGAGCTACAGCATGGATCGTAATATCTGGCATCTTTCGCATGAAGGGCTTGACCTTGAAGATCCTTGGAACGAACCCAAGAACGATTTGTATCTTATCTGCAATGCGCCCGAAAATGCACCCGATACTGCGGATTACATCGAAATCGGCTTTGAAAAAGGCATTCCCGTATCCGTTGACGGCGTGAAGATGGGTGCAATTGAATTGATGACAAAGTGCAATGAGCTTGGTGCAAAGCATGGTATCGGCATCGATGACATGGTTGAAAATCGTCTCGTTGGTATCAAATGCCGCGGAGTATATGAGAATCCCGGCGCAACCATCCTTTATGATGCGCTACAACAGCTCGAATACCTCACACTCGATCGTGACACCATGCACTATAAGCAGGAGATGGCAACAAAGTACTCCGAGCTCGTGTATGACGGCAAATGGTTCACACCGCTCCGCCAGTCGATGGATGCGATGATCGAAGTTATGCAGGAGAACACCACCGGTGTTTCCAAGCTAAAGCTCTACAAGGGCAAGGCTTATCCCGCAGGCGTAAAGAGCGATTACTCCCTCTATAGCGACGAGTTCGCTACATTTGAAGAGGATGAAGTGTACAACCAGAAGGATGCCGAAGGTTTCATCAACCTGTTCGGTCTCCCGCTCAAAGTGCGCGCGATGATGGAAAACGCCAAAAAGAAGTAAGTAATGATAATATCGCGGCGCAACAATATTGTTTGTTGCGCCGATGTTTTTTGTGGAGGAAAATATGGAAAAAAAACTCTGGGGTGGACGTTTTGAAGCCGCCGCCGATAAAACTATGGATGATTTTCACTCGTCTATTGCGGTTGATTGCAGGATGGCTCGCGAGGATATCGAAGGGTCTATCGCACATGCAAACATGCTCGGAAAACAAAACATAATCCCGGCAGAAGATGCCAAGGCCATAATTGAAGGCTTGAAAGGCATACTCGAGGATATCGAGGCAGGGAAGGTTGAGTTCCTCAAAAGTGCCGAGGACATACACATGAATGTTGAAA
>CAYJPI010000325.1:0-3104 GCA_964372005.1 uncultured Oscillospiraceae bacterium
GACGCTTGAAGGGTCGATGCTCACTTCCTCGCCGTCGTATGTCGTTGCCTTGGTGGGCGTAAAGGTGATGGTTGTTTCGCCCTCGCCCTCGGTTTCAAACTCGATGGTGGCGGCCATGGAATCCGTGCCGTCCTTCATAACGCTGTAAAGGAGGAAAGTTCCGTCGCCTATGCCGTGGCCGTCCTCATCCGCAGGCGTTGACGCACCGTAGAACGATAGTATGTCGCTATCATAAGTGAAGGTACCCTCAACCATGGATAGGCCGCTACCTTCAACGGTATAGGTTACTATAACATTATCTTCACCAAGCAGTGGATAGGCTTCATCCACCGTCGCGGCCGCAAATGCAGGCATCGCCGCCATCAATAGTATAAGCGACATAATGGCCGCCGTTATCAATCTTTTTGTGTTCATCTTCATTATCTCCCTCTATCAATTGGATTGGCTGATGCTGTAATCATCGTTGATGCTTAGGATGAGCAGGCGCAAATCCTCGCTGTTCACTATGCCGTCGCGGTTTACATCCGCGGCCATCTCGTATACTCCGTTTAGAAGCGATATGCGCATGAGATGGTCGGACAGCACGCGAACATCGCCTTCGTCGATTCCGTACACGCCGTCCATATCGCCATAGATGACGAGAGGTATGTCGAGCACCTTGTTATCATCGTAGTTCACACGTAGATAGTTGCCCGTGAGAAGCGGATCTTCAACCTTTACATCGCCCTTGGCCGTGATGGTTGAAAGCGTGATGCCTTCGCCTATTATCGACCCCGTAAGTTCACCGGGAGTTGTGCCGAGTGCTATTTTATCGATGTAATTTTCCGTTATGTTGTAATCCTCACTCGTAAGTGCAGGCGCTTCGCTATATTCGCCCGATACGAGGGTGTATGTGTTCACATAGTAAAAAGCGAGTATCTGCTCATATGTCTGCCCGGCTCGCGCCCTCTCCTGTGCGCCGCGCTGGCTCATGCCTATGCCGTGGCCATATCTTCTCGTGGTAAGCTGGTAACCGTCGTATGTTACATTGTCCGCCGTGCGCGTGGTGCGCTCTGCACCCTGCATCCTAAGCGAGTAGCCGTCATCATCGAGATTGCCCAGCGTGTTTATCGCATCGTCATACACGAAATCCTCGAGTTCGATGGTGAACATTACCTGCCCGATAGAACCGTCTCCAAGCTCCACGCCGAGGTAGATGTCGGCCATGGTGTAGCTTCGGCTCGGCTCATCGTATATCGCACCATGGGGTATCACCGCGTCGGTGGTTCTTAGCGTTACCTGCTCGCCCGAAGCTTCGCTCGCGAGCAAGGTGAATGCATTGTACATCTCTGCATCCATCAAAGCGATGGTGTTTTCATCGTAAATCTCGGGTATGAACCCCTCGTATGATATGCTCGAAGCGTTTGCAAGATCGAAGTAATCATCTTGGTTGATGTAGTAATCATAGTCGGTGCTCCAAACATTGCCCGTGCGCTCCGTCTGTCCGCCATTGGATGCGCCGTAGAATGCCTCGATTATATCGCCGTCGTAGGCGAGAACCTGCCCCTTTGTATCGTCAACGGCGGATATCGCGCGTGCATTCCTGCTTGCATATCCGCGATAAACTTGGTCGCTCGATGTATCAACGAGGTCATACGAGCGCGATGCATAGGTTGATGCGCGTGCCATAGCATAGCCGCGCGCACAAACCGCCTGCGCTTTAAGCGCCTCGATGGGGAATGAATTGCTCATCTCATATGGTACAACGCCGTAAAGGTATTGCTCGGTAGGCAATGTGTTTATCGCGCGGATAGAGCCGCCCACCACATCGAATTGCATGTTGCCAAGGTAGGTGCAAACCCCGTAGCGCGAATTGTCGAGGCGGATGTAATCGCTAAGCTCGCCATATCCACCCGATAGGAATGTTAGCTTTGTGCCGCGCAATGTTTCGTCGCCTATACTTGCTTCGATGCTGTTTCCGTTTGCATACAGAGTTATCTCCTGCCCGTCACTTAATGATATGTCGGGGTATTCGGCGATTGAAAAATCCCCCACCGTCTCGATGGTGAATTCTGTGTTACTTCCAATTGTAAGCCTTATGCGCATATCGCTGTGAAACGATGCGGCGTTTACGGGCATTTGAAATGTAACGACCATTAAAATCGCCAACGCGAGTGTTAATAATCTTTTCTTCATTGATACTTCCTTTCATAAGCAAAGTATGACAAAAAAATACTACATTCATACTACTTTCATACTATCAATATACACTGTTGCTGTCAACGAATTACAACGCGAGTTCATAACATGTTCACTTAGCAGGTAACTATGCATATAATCTACACAAAGGGAGAATAAGGGGGGATTACATATGGCATGTACAACATTCTCGGATCTTAGGCGCAAGGAGATTATCAATATATGCGATGGGGCGCGTCTTGGGCTTATCAGCGACCTTGAAATAGAGGAGTGCGATGGGAAGATAACGGCCATAATTGCACCCGGGCCGTGTAAACTATTCGGGATACTCAGGAGCAGTGAGGAACTTGTAATACCGTATTGCAATATAAAAAAAATAGGCGATGACGTGATTTTAGTGGAAATATAGCAACTAAATATGGTAAAATGAACGGAAGAAACACACTAAAACATTTCAGCTTTGTTTTAAGTGCGTTAATTTACGAAAGGGCGATACTCCATGAAATGTCGATATTGTTCAAGCCATGATAGCAAGGTGATAGACAGCCGCCCATCGGATGATGGTTTATCCATTAGAAGAAGGCGCGAGTGCTTCGGCTGTGCACGTAGATACACCACATATGAGAAGATAGAGGACTTGCCCGTGATGGTCATCAAGAAGGATGGGCGGCGCGAACCCTTCTCGAGCGATAAGATACTTTCGGGCGTGCGCCTTGCCACGCAAAAACGCCCCGTGTCGACGGCGGCGCAGGAGCAGCTTGTCGAAGATGTGGTAAGAGAGGTACTAAACACGCTCGCGCAGGAAATACCCAGCGCGGAAATAGGCGACATGGTGATGAAGGGCTTGAGGGAGATCGACGAGGTGTCGTATGTGCGCTTCGCGTCCGTGTATCGCCAGTTTAAGGATATCAACACATTCATGAAAG
>CAYJPI010000326.1:0-2696 GCA_964372005.1 uncultured Oscillospiraceae bacterium
AGCTCTTGTGCCGCCGCTTCAATGTCGGTTTCGCCATTTGCTTCGGCCATAGAGCGATAGCTTTCGTTTATCATTTCAAGCTGTGCATCGACATCTGCTTGAACCTGTGCAAGATCCTCATCGGTGAGGGCTAATCCCTGCTTTTCTGCTTCCTGGATGATTACATACTCCTCGATGATCGTATCAAGCACCATGTCTTGAAGTTCTTCTACAGCCGCATCATCGGACGGATCCATGTAGTACATGAACTGCTGGTAGAAGTAAGTGAACACTTCAACGAACTCGCTTCTCATGATTTCGGTATCGCCTATCTTGGCGACTACCGCATCATCCGCGATCTCCTCGGGGGCTTCCGTTGCATCGTCCGTCGAAGCTTCGGGGGCGTCAGAAGTTTCGGGGACGGCGCTTACTTCAGGTGCGCTTTCCTCTTGGGGGGCTACTGCGCAAGCGGTGAACAGCAGGCATGCTGCAAGCAAAACGCAAAGCATAGTTGAAAATTTCTTCATTATCTTTTCTCCTCACAATTTTTGTGCATTTTAGTTACCGCTCTATTGTACCCATTAATTGCACCCATGTAAAGCGAGATTTCGATATAAACGCGCTTGCCACATACTTTTTACAAATCGGATACATTATGCCTAAGATTGCTGTAGGGCTCAACTATCTAATTCATGAATATTTCGACAATTTTCGCATTATCACTTCTGTTTTTGTTGCATATACCGAAAGTATAGCCTATTATAGAAGATAGAAGTATAATAATTGAAGGGAGGCATATACATGTTATTTAGAAGCTGTGCCGGAGGCGTTGTGTTTTATGAGGATATGGTTTTCCTTTTACTCAATGAAAAGAAGGAATGGGTGCTTCCCAAAGGTGCTATCCGCTCGGGCATGTTATCGCAAGAAATAGCGCTTGAGCGTATCCGCGAAGAGGCAGGCATAAATGCACAGATACTTTGCAGTGCCGGCGAAACATGTTATGAGTTCTACTCGCTTACGCGCAAGATGCCTGTATGTAATGAGGTTGCATGGTATGTTATGCAGGCCAAAGATGGAGCAACCGCACCAAATCGTGCATTAGGCTTTATCGATGGAAAGTACTTCCCAGTTATAGAAGCGCTGTCCACCATCACATACTCGCAGGACAAAGCGCTTGTTCGCCTTGCATATCAAAAATACCGTGCTGTACAAGACGGGAAATAAGTGTTATACTAATTGAATCAATGGATGTATTGCGCCGCATGGGCGCAATATGTTTGTGCGAGAAGATTTATAGCGGAGGTAAGAAAAGAGTATGTCCGGCCATTCGAAATGGGCTAATATCAGAAACAAGAAGGAAAAGACCGATTCTCAACGTGGAAAAATATTCACGAAGATCGGCCGTGAGATCGCAATTGCGGTCAAGGAGGGCGGAAGTGAGCCCGCTAACAATGCAAAGCTAAGGGATGTAATCGCGAAGGCAAAGTCCAACAACATGCCTAATGACACCATTACGCGCTCCATCAAGAAGGCTTCGGGTGAGCTTGGGAATGTTAACTATGAAGAGTGCACATACGAAGGCTACGGTCCGTCAGGCATAGCGGTTATCGTGGAAGTTGTAACGGACAACCGCAACCGTATCGCCGCCGAGATGCGCCATATATTTGACAAGAGCGGCGGTAGCCTCGGTGCTACGGGTTGCGTGGGTTGGATGTTTGATAAAAAGGGCGTTATCGTTATCGAACGTGAAGCCCTTATGGATGAGGACGAAGTAATGATGGCCGCGCTCGATGCAGGTGCTGAGGACGTTAAGGTGGAAGAGGATGTATTTGAAATCACCACAGAGCCTGCCGACTTCTCAGCAGTACGCGAAGCACTCGAAAGCGCCGGTTACTCCTTCCTTTCCGCAGAGGTATCCATGATTCCTCAGAACACGGTAAGTGTAACGAGCGAGGAGGATATCGCCAAGGTAGAAAAATTCCTCGAGCGCATGGATGAAAACGATGATGTGCAGGATGTTTTCCACAACGGAATCCTCCCCGAGGACGAAGAAGAGTAAGCGTACATTATCCGCTGAAGAAGCAAATAAAAAAGTGGCCGGTGGCCACTTTTTTGATATTCGTTTATGTTCTCACTGCATTTTTTGGAATAGGCACCGCTCGCTTCGTGGCAAGCGAAACGCCCACGGTGGCAACAAGAGAAACAACATTGCCTGTTATAACCCCGTCTATCCCTTGAATGCCTAAAAGTTCTATAGCGACGGTGGTTAAGCTACCGGCTATCATACCGACGATAACGCCTGCTGCTGTCGAACGCTTCCAATAAAGGGAGAGCACGAACGGGAAGAATATCGCGGCGGAGTATATCATCGCGCCGAATTCATAAACGACTATGATGGAGTTAAACTTAAGTGCCGCCAACAATGCGATAACGCCGAAAACCAGCGTGGAAATTTTGCAAACCTTGTATTCTGTTTTTTCCGACATGTTCGGTTTCACCCAGCGGCAAATATCCTGGGAGAATATTTGGCTTACAACGAGCAAGTACGAATCAACCGTGGACATAACGGCCGCGAACAAGCCCGCTATACCAAGCCCTGCGAGTGCGGTGGGGAAATAATTGAATATGGTTTGCAACACTATGGTTTGCGGATCATCGAGGGTGGGGAAATACTGCCTTGCAAGAACGGCAAATATCATGATTACGCTACCGATAAT
>CAYJPI010000326.1:2706-3063 GCA_964372005.1 uncultured Oscillospiraceae bacterium
ATGAGGTAACCGAAGGAAGCGTACATCTGCGAATTTCTCGCTTCGATGGCGTTTCTTGATGCGAGCAATCTTTGAATATAAGGTATGCCCGTGCAAGCTGAAAACATGTATGTGCAAAATATACTTGCAATTGATACGAAAGATACAGAATGGAACAGGTCAAAGGTTCCGGGTGTAAATACGGCGGATACGGTATCGAGTGCTATATCAGCACCGCCGGAGAGAACCACGGCAGGGAAAACGATAAGCATCGATATTCCTACCATTATGGATTGCACGGCATCGGTGTATGCAACGGCATAAAAACCGCCCTGCAAAGTGTAAAGTATAGTTATACCACCGCCGACAATTACAGCC
>CAYJPI010000327.1:0-3059 GCA_964372005.1 uncultured Oscillospiraceae bacterium
ACGCGCAATTCATGGAGCATCTTCAGATACTCCGCCTGTTTTCCATCCTCAAAACGGAGGGTATTTACAATGTGATTTGGCATTTTATTCTCCTTTTTTGCATAGTAAAAGCCCCTGCCGGTGAGGGCAGGGGCTTGGGTTATTGGTTTGACTATTTTACGATAGCAAGGGTAGTTACGCCATCTCTTACCGTGACATCAAATTGAACACTTTCGCTAAACTCGATTTTTGATCCGAAGTCTATACGGTAGCCTAAATTGTTATCGTGATTTAGTATGCTTGATACTATCGCATCGTCTTTAACAAAAAGCAAATGCACCATTCCTTCGCTAATATTGTTTTCCTTAATGTCAGCACTCTTAAATCCAATAATTTTTTCAATTTCACTTCTGTTCGTATAGGGAGTAAAGGTATAAAGAGTATCCCATTCAAATGGGACAACATCATTGAAATTCACGGTTTCGGTTTCAATAGAATGGATGGAATTTTCCAACCTCTGATTGTTTATAAGCACTATGGGATTTCCAAAAATAAAATATGCTGCAGCTCCAATTATGATTACGCACAGTAAAGCAATAATAGCCACCTTAGCTGTTTTTTTCATACTTAACCTCCACATACGTTACAAATCGGACGCGTTCCCTCGAAAAACAACATCCGAATCAGAGAAACAACCCTCGTTCCAAGTATACCACACCTCAAACCAAAAACGAACCCGCTACCGACTATCGCCCCTCGACGATAGTTTCGCTCCCTTCTCTTTCGCCGACAATTCCGTTTCCACATATTCCGAGATAATATTAAGCGCTGCATAATAATTATCTGAGTTGGTGACGCGCTCGAACATCTCCTTCGCTTCCTCGTGCATACCTGCTCGCGCGAGGGCGCGTTTTGCGTTGCCTAATATGCTGAATATGTTCCCATCTTGGCCGTGCAATTTCATCTTGGGCTTGACTTTTTCGGCTATAATTTCGGGTGCTTTTCTAAATCGATCCTCATTGAAAACGAGTCCTAAAGTTGATCCATTGGTCCAGTTTGTGTGGAGGGTACCGAGCGCATCAACGCATATAACCTCCCCGATATCGCCGGGTTTCAAGGTTGAATATGGATCATTCATCTCGATAAGCTCCACGCGAGTTCCCGGTGGATAGGCTTCTTTGAGCCGTTCTATTTCGTGGGGTTTGGGGATATTATTCATGTGTTTTTCTCCTTTTTTGTAAATTAAAAGCCCCTGCCATGGCAGGGGCTTTGGAGGTATTGTATATCCTAATTCAGCGAATGGGATCATCCCAATTCCAATTTGTGTAGATCGCATATGCGGTAATTCTCGCGGCACTCTCATCCTCGGTGAAGCCGGCTATCATGTTTCCGACTCTGAAGGTAGGCTCGAATAATTGTTCCTTTGCCGCGGTCGGGCCCGTGATGCCGATTTCGGTATCGTCAACCACATCAACCCATTTGCCGTTATCGAGCTTGAAGCTCAAGCCGTCCTCGGAAACTTCGGTAATCACTCCCTCGATATTCACCATCGCACTGCCCATGATGGCGTTTTCATCATACACGATTCTTGTGGTTAAATCGATGGAAACTCCGTTTTCCGGCAGATCGCTTGCACTACCCCAAATTGCAAATGCGCCCACGGCAATGACCAAAGCCGCCGCCACTCCCGCATACTTTAATGCGAAATTTTTCTTTTTCATGTAATTATTGCTCTCCTCGATAATTTTATTGTCGATGTCGTTGATTTCCCTCAAAAACTCTTCACCATTCATATTGTACCTTCTTTCTTATCAAGGTGAATCCTAAGCCTGTTTCTCGTTCTAAACAGCATGGATTTCACCTTGCTTTCACTAAATCCCATTTTCTTTGCAATCTTGGATATCGGTTCAAAATGCCAATATCGCAAAACAAATGCAATGCGTTCATCCGATTTGACGGAATAAAGGAAGCGATTGATACTTTCCACGAGCTCGCCCTCGCTTTCAACTTCCTTTGACGGAATGCACTGCTCCACCTCCGCTGTAAGCGAAATGATTTCAGCATGTCTTTTTTGCCGATGCTTTTTCCTATAAGCATCGAGCGATAAATTCCTTGTGATTTTCGCAAGAAACGAGAAGAAATACCCATAAGGCTCATTCGGAGGAATGCTGTTCCAAGCCTTTAGATACGTATCGTTTACGCATTCATTCGCATCCTCAACATTCAAAATAAGGTTATGGGATATCCGATGCAATTTTTGTTGATACCTTTCTTGCGTCACGGCAATGGCGCTCTCGTCCCTCTTCAGGTACATTTTTATGATAAGCTCATCATTCATGCCACATCCTCCCTTCACCCTCTATAACGACAAATGATTTGCAGCGTTGCAAATTCTCGGAAAAAATTTGTCTTTCGCATGTTCAAATTACTGTATCATGATATGGAGAAGATTAAAAGCCCATAGCCGTCATTTTTCGAGCGTCGATGACTTGCTCGCGCGTCACGCCGGGCATAAATTACCCCCTCACCGCATCGAGTAGTGCATGAGCCATCCCAATTTCCTCCCAAGGTAAATACTCTTTCCCAAAGTGGCCGAAGTTGGTCGTGTCGGAGAAAATCGGCTGATAAAGCCCCAATTCCTCGCGGATGACGGCAGGGCGGCAATCGAAAACTTCTTCTATTGCGGTGACGAGTTTGGTGTCGGAAATTACGCCCGTACCATATGTGTTGACCGTGATCGCAATCGGTTCGGCCACTCCTATCGCATAAGCGAGCGACACAAGGCATCGCTTCGCAAGCCCTGCCGCTACAATGTTCTTCGCAATATATCGTGCCATGTATGCGCCCGAGCGGTCGACCTTTGATGAGTCCTTCCCCGAAAATGCACCGCCGCCGTGAGGCACGAGACCGCCGTAAGTATCGACCATGAGTTTGCGTCCGGTCACTCCCGTATCCGCATCGGGGCCACCAAGCACGAAGCGGCCTGTCGGGTTTACGAGTATCTCGATATCATCGCTCAATTGATAGTCTTTGAGCGCGGCGAACACCACGATCGCGCGGATTTCTTGGTCGAGTTCGGC
>CAYJPI010000328.1:0-3049 GCA_964372005.1 uncultured Oscillospiraceae bacterium
CTGTTTGCAGGTGCACCGGGCACCGGAAAAACCATGTGTGCGCAGGTTATAGCAAAAGAACTGAACATGCAGATGTACAAGATAAACATATCGCAGATTGTGAGCAAATACATCGGAGAAACCGAAAAAAACCTCCAAAATGTGTTTCGCGAAGCTCGTGCATCAAATTGCATATTGTTCTTCGACGAATGCGATGCCATCTTCTCAAAGAGAAGCGATGTGAAGGACTCGCATGATAGGAACGCGAATGTTGAGGTTGCATACCTGCTTCAACAAATTGAAGACCATGACGGCGTTTGCGTGATGGCCACAAACTTACTGCAAAATATAGACGCGGCATTCATGCGGCGTATTACATATGTTGTGCACTTCCCTTTCCCCGAACCGGCGGAACGAAAGGCGATTTATTTAAGAACGCTCCCCTCCGGTGTACCTATGGAGGATAATATCGACTGGGATTTCTTGGCGGAAAAATTTGAATTATCCGGGGGACATATAAAGAATATTGTGCTCGCGGCCGCTTTTATGGCAGCGAATCAAAATGAACAGATTGGAATGCGACATATGCTCGTTGCGGCTGTAAATGAAATGCGCAAGAATGAAATACTGGTGGTGCGAGAACAGCTCAGAGAATATGCGGACCTCATAGAGTAAACGAAAGCAAGATGTACATAAGTATAAAAGCAGGGGGAAAGTATGAGAAAAAAAACAAAGAAGTGGATAATCGGGCTGTCTGCCTTAGCTATCATATGCCTAATATCGTGTGCATTCGGTAGCTATCTTCTATCAGACAGTCCGCTCGAAACATCACGCATATTTGATAGCCCCTCCGGGATATTCTCGGGGGAAAGCGGCAAGCGTTATGTTATAGATTACGGGAAGAAGAAGGTTCTTATCCTTAGTGAAACCGGTGAGCTTGAGAGGACCATCGATGGCGGCGTTCGGGAGGATGGTTTCTACTATGCATCGTTAATTACAGAGGGAGGAGCGGGGAATATCTATGTTGCTGATGTGCTTTATTCCAATAAGGGCACAAGGCTTGAGGCGGAACGTATTTTCAGCTACAGTCCCAATGGAACGAATAGGGAGCTCATATACGAAATTGATTATAGCGAACACGAGAATCCGCCTTTACAGTATGGACGAATTCACTCGATGTGGGAAGAAGGCAATAATCTGTACTTCGTCGTAAACGAAGGCCAAGATGTGCAGGTGCATACTCTCGACATAACAACCGGCCAAAGCGATTTTGAAACATATACATTTGACAATGACTTTATTTTAAGCGCCGATGCGGACAGGGAAACGAAAAAGCCTGTAATTGTAACGCGTGTCGGCGAAATTAAAAAGCTCAACAGTGAAGGGGAGATTGAAGTCCTATCCGATTTTGTGGAGGGGAATATTCCCTGGCGCGCCCATTTGGATGGGAATGACCTATACTATACCGATATAGGCCACAACACCCTGTTACATAAAGACCTTTCAACGGGAGTGGAAACCGCTATACTTGAAAGCACGGATATTGTATACACCATCAATGTAAATGCTAACAAGGCATATACAACCGATTACATGGGTTACTATGTAGTTGATTTGCAAAGCAATCAAAGCGAATATTTTGCCGATGCCCCACTTGCAAACACAGGAATGCGCACGCTTATGTGGGCCCTGGTTTTCGTGGGAACCGCAGCCGCAATCGCCGCGCTGGTGCTATTCTTGCGAAGCAACAGAAACCGAAAGAAGAATATAACCGTCCAGCGTGTAATAATTGTTCTGGTTGTTGCGATCAGCGTCGCGACGGCGGTGTCATATGTTACACTCAGCGAAACGATGCAAATGCGCGAAGAACTGGTTTTGGATCAGTTGTCGGTGCTCTCTTCTGTCATGGCAGATAGTGTTGATTCAACTAAGCTTGCGACTATTCAATCCACCCGAGATTACAACAACGATACATATCTTGAGATACGCGCCCCCCTTGATGAGCTGGCTAGCATGACTTATGATAATAATTTAAATTGCTATTATATCGTGTATGGCAGTGACGGTGAAATGATTTATGGAATAATGGATTATGAGGATACTACCGTTTCAAGGTATCCACTATATCCATGGGGCATGGAGGGGTATACAGATGTACTCACCGATGGAAGCATTATCAAGGTATCGAACGATGTAAGCTCTTACGGATCTTGGTCGTTCGTTCTTTCTCCAATCTATGGTGAGAACGGAGATCCTTTTGCGATAATGGAAGTAGGCACCAACATGGATTTGTTGGCACAGCAAAACAATGAGCTAGTGATTCAAGTTGTACTGGTGGTAGCTTCATTGGCGGTTGTGCTATTGATGTTCATACTTGAAACCTTATTCTACATTGAGCATCGCGAAGAGCGGCGGCGGCTTACACTACACTCTCACACGAGCAAGCGCTTCCCCATCCGAGCGATGGTATTCCTTGCTTTCGCGGCTGATTGTATGCAGGATGCATTCGTGGCCATACTTGCAAATGACCTATACACTCCCGTGTTTGGAATACCAAAAAGCGTTGGCGGCGCGCTCCCGATGTCTGCGCAAGTACTGATGGCGGCACTGTTTGCATTTGCCGGAGGTGGTATGGTTAAGCAGATGGGTGCAAAGAAGGGTCTTGTATTCGGGTTTGCGCTACAAATAATCGGCAGCCTTACGTGCGCTGTGATACCCACTTATATCGGCCTTTTGTTCGGTAAAATGTTTATCGGAGCGGGTATAGGCTTCATAACCGTAAGTGCAAACACTATAGCTGCGGCAGGCGATAATGATGAGTTGAGTGCCGAAGCGTTCTCGGTGGTAAATGCAGGTGTGCTTGTTGGAGTAACGGCAGGCGCGGGCATGGGTTCTCTGGTACTGTCATTCGCTTCTGCATCTATGGTTTACTATATTGGCGCGGCAATACTTGCAGTAGGGTTTACCCTTGCTATAACCGGCTCAGACTACCGCGAACCTGTAGCAACCGGGAAAAACATCGCAGCGAAGGAACGTTTCGCTTCATTGCGCTTCTTCGCAGATAAACAGG
>CAYJPI010000329.1:0-2992 GCA_964372005.1 uncultured Oscillospiraceae bacterium
GCTCAGATCGAGAAGGATGAAGTTCTTGTTGAAGAGTATAAGACCGAGGGCGCATAGTATATGCTCTACGCTTATGGTACGGTTGCGCGTATTTGCAAAACCGCTATCGCTCAGCTTGAGAAGGAAGGCATCAAGGCAGGACTTGTTCGTCCTATCACGATTTGGCCTTTCCCCAAGGAAGCCGTTTACAAGGCCGCCGCGCAGGATAGCGTTAAAAAGGCGCTTTGTGTAGAGATCAGCGCAGGCCAGATGGTCGAGGATGTGCGCTTGGCGATCAATGGCGTTAAGGAAGTTGAATTGTTCGGTAACCCCGGCTCACGCGTTCCTACCGCTGAAGAGATCGTCGATAGAATACTTGCAATGAGGAGGGCGTAAACGATGGCAGTAGTATTTAAGAAAACTCCGGTATTGACGGATACCGTCATGCACTATTGCCCCGGCTGCGGCCATGGCATTGTGCATCGTCTCGTGGCGGAAGTCATCGAGGAGATGGGCTTACAAGAAAGCACAGTGGGCGTTGCGCCCGTTGGTTGTGCGGTTTTCGCATACCGTTACTTTAATGTTGACATGCAAGAGGCCGCTCATGGACGTGCACCCGCCGTTGCAACCGGCGTAAAGCGCGTACTTGGACCCGAGAGCCTCGTGTTCACCTATCAAGGTGACGGCGATCTTGCTTCCATCGGTGCGGCCGAGATCGTTCATGCCGCTAACCGTGGCGAGAAGATCACTGCGATCTTTATCAATAATGCCATTTATGGCATGACCGGCGGCCAAATGGCACCCACCACGCTCATCGGGCAGAAGACAACAACTTCGCCCTACGGCCGTGACAAGGATCACACCGGTATGCCCATGCGCATGTCCGAAATGCTCGCAACGCTCGAAGGATCGGCGTACATCGAGCGTACGGCGGTTAACAGCACCGCTAATATCGTTAAAACCAAGAAGGCCATACGCAAAGCTTTTGAAGCGCAGATGTCCGGCAAGGGTTTCTCGATGGTCGAAGTGTTGTCGACCTGCCCGACTAACTGGGGTATATCCGCAGTCGAGTCGATGGATTGGCTTGAAAAAGAGATGATCCCTTACTACCCGCTTGGCGTTATGAAGGAGGTTTAAGCATGTTAGAGCAAAACTTGTTTGCAGGTTTCGGTGGACAGGGTGTGCTTCTCATGGGTCAGCTTCTGGCCTATGCAGGCATGCTCGAGGATAAGAATGTTTCGTGGTTGCCCGCTTACGGCCCCGAGATGCGCGGCGGTACCGCTAACTGTTCCGTTAACATCTCCGACGAGCCGATCGGTTCGCCCGTTGTCAGCAAGGCAACTACCGTTGTTGCGATGAACCTGCCCTCGCTCGTCAAGTTCGAGCCTGCAGTGCAGAAGGATGGATACCTTTTCATCAACAGCTCGATCATCGAGCGCAAGGCTGAGCGCGATGACGTTCAGGCATACTATGTGCCATGCAACGAGATCGCTGAAGAGCTCGGTAACGCTAAGGTGGCGAACATGGTCATGCTCGGTGCATACATCGGCAAGACAAAGTGTGTTTCCATCGATAATGTTCTCGAAGCACTTCGCTACAAGCTCGGCGAAAAGAAGGCACATCTCGTGCCACTCAACAAGGAAGCTCTCCTCAGGGGCGCTGCCTGCGTGGAGTAGGACAGAGCGGTTAGGGATGTTAGTCCCTTGACCCTGCAAGAGGCGCTGCCTCTTGACTCCGCAAAGGGACTTTCGTCCCTTTGATCCCTTTTATTCGACCGTTTCACGGCCGAATGGGTGAAAAGTAAATATTGTGGTTTAGCGAACCCGACATGCTCATACGCATGTCGGGTTCGTATTTTGTTCGGATAAGAGGCAGACACTATCTAAGGATATTTTTTGAATATTTGTACAAGATAGATGGTGTTGACAATCGGCACAAAAAACGCAAAGAGAGGGAGACAATGCGAAGCATACGAACGGATTTAGCGAGTGAGGCGAGGGAGCTCACAACGGTGAGCGATGGGGTAGTGGAGGAAGTTGAAAATAAGAATGGCGTGCGAATTTCGCGCATCGATGTTACAACTAAAGATGCGCAGGTGGCACTTGGTAAGGCGATGGGTAGATATATCACAATCGATGCGCCGGATCTTGCAATGCGAGACACAGCACATTTTGGAGAAGTAAGCGCGATGCTAAGCGATGAAATAGCGGCGCTCCTATTCAAGCATGTTGATAAAAGCTCATGCATTCTTATTGTCGGGCTCGGCAACCGATACATCACGCCCGATGCACTCGGGCCGCGCGTGGTAGAAAAGACATTTGTAACAAAACATATCGTAACGCATATGCCCGATATAATCGGCGAGACAATGCGCCCCGTGGCGGCCATGGCGCCGGGGGTTCTTGGCATCACCGGTATGGAAACATTGGATGTTGTAAAGGGATTGGTGGACAATACAAAGCCCGACGCGCTTATCGTAATAGATGCATTATGCTCTCGTAGGGCATCTCGCATCAACACGACGATACAGCTATGCGATACCGGAATAGCTCCCGGTTCGGGGGTTGGAAACTTGCGTGACGGAATCAATGAAGAATCGCTCGGCGTGCCTGTGCTTGCAATAGGAGTACCTACGGTGGTGATGGGGGAGACCATCTCTCAAGATACAATCAGGCTAATAGCCGAAGAAACGGGTCTACATAACGATGAGGAGAAACTCATCGACCTTGCAAGCAAAGTTATCGAAACAAATTACGGCTCACTTATTGTAACCCCAAAGGATATAGATACAATAATATCCGACATGGCAGGCATAATTGCAAAAGCAATAAACATCGCTCTACATAAACCGTATTATGATAAAGTTGAAGAATTGCTGGCATAACAATTCTTCAACACACTACATAGCCCTAAAACAAAACTTCCCGATATGCGTATGAGCATATCGGGATTTTTAAAAACTTTAATGCATCCTCAATCTCCCCCTTGGCCGTATGCGGCCAAGAAATGGGGT
>CAYJPI010000330.1:0-2988 GCA_964372005.1 uncultured Oscillospiraceae bacterium
ATCTGGGTAACATTCATGTTGAGAGAGCCTTCGTATTGTTTTTTGAGCCCTACCATGTTCATGCCGGCATATTTGCCCATTTCAATCGCTGTTGGCCACAGTGCATGAATCATGCTTTCCCCGAACATTGTATGCCCTTGGGCAACATCACCTGCGCTGTAAACATCCTCGGCGGAAGTTTCCATGTATCCATTCACAAGAATGCCCCTGTCCACCTTGATCTGATCACGGTCGATAAATTGAACATTTGGCCTCACGCCCGTACCCACTATGATAACATCGGCAACAAGCACTTCTCCGCTTTTCAAATATACACGGTAGCTGTTATCGGGCATTTTCTCAACTCGCTCGGTAACCGCACCCGTCATTACCCCTACACGATGCTCAGCCATTTTTTCAAATAATAGTTCCGCGCCCTTATCATCGAGCACGCTCGGCATAATGCGATTCATAAGCTCCACAACCGTAACTTCCATGCCCAAAGTTGCTGCTGCAAATGCGCCCTGCAACGATACAAAACCCGAGCCGATAACCACCGCTTTTTTCCCGGCGATGCATTTGGGTATGAGCGCCTCAACATCGGATTTCGTCCACAAATGATGTATCCCCTCGTCGTTAAGACCTTCAATAGGAGGTCGAACCGCACTCGAACCCGTTGCAATGAGGAGCTTATCGTAGGTGTAATTATCACCGTTTAGGAGTGTAATGCTTTTTGATTTCGTGTCTATTGCGGTAACTTCACCATCGATAAGGTTCACCTTCATGTCATCATAAAAAGACTTCGTGCGGATGAACATGTCGCTGTGTTTGAGCTTTTTTCGCAGTACATAGGGCAATAGAACCCGCGAATAAGCTACGCCGCCTTCCTTTGTAATCACACTGATTTCGGAGTTGTAATCAAATCTCCGAAAGTGCTCAGTAGCAGATAGAGCGGCCGCGCTATTTCCTATTATCACTACTTTCATCTCTTTTTTGCTCCCACCTTTGCTTGTTTAATGTTCTTATACCGATTTATCTTTTATAGTATTGTTGCAAATTTAACATAGAGTGTTTTGTTTTACAAGCCACTTTGGAATGATGGAATAAATACATGAATTTTATGTCGCTTTTTTAGTCAAAGTACAATATTTAGCTCTATGTGTGCAAAAAATACCAATCATTTGTGCTACTGCGTTTAAGGTGTTGATTTTGGTAAAATGTATTGTTATAGTTTTAACATACCTTTTTGCTCTTCGACGGACGGGCAGCCAATCAAAATCTATGGAGGGAAAATTTATGACTAAAAAGACCCCCAATAAGTGGATTGTGCTCGCGGTTATCTGTATCGGATTGACCGGTGTGTACGGCATTCCCTACCTCACACGCGGATTTTACGATGTGTTCCGCGATGCTATGCAACTGACTCACGAACAAATCGGTATGCTCATGAGCGTGTTCGGAATAATCAACATTTTCGCTTACTTAATAGGCGGATGGATGGTTGACCGATTCTCCACAAAAAAGATGATGATTGTAGGTTGTCTCGGTAACAGCGTTCTCGGCCTTGCAATACTTCTCTTCCCCACATATTCCGTATTGCTCATCGTTTTTGCACTGTTTGCGTTTACGGCAAATGTTGCCTTCTTCCCAGCGATGATCAAAGCGATTCGCCAACTCGGTGATTCGAGCGAGCAGGGACGTTTGTTTGGATATAAGGAAGGTTTCTATGGCGTGTTCGGCGCGCTCGTCGGTGTTCTTGTTATACTCATCGGCAACCTGTCGGGTGGCGATGAGTACACAAAGTACAGGCTTCTTCTCATCTTCTACTCGGTAATGACGCTTATTCCCGGCGTTCTTCTCATCTTCATGTACAAAGATGTTAAGGTCGAAGCTACTCAAAAGAAACAAGGCGTCGGCACTGCGGCCATCATATCCGATTAAAGATGAAGAAAACATGGCTCGTTGCGATTTCGATTCTCACATGCTATGTTGTGTATGCGGGTCTTACCTACACAAGCCCGTATCTTACCGATATATTCAATGTTTCCAACGACCTTTCATCGGCACTCGGCATCGTGCGCCAATACTTCGCATCCATCATCATGTGTGTATTGTTCGGCATAGTTGCAGACAAGGTGGGCTCTTCGGTAAAAATAGTCAACATTACCTTCTACGGATTCCTTGCTTTGGGCGCATTGCTCTTCATTATTCCGGCGCAAGCAAGCCTTTTCGTGCCTGTATTCATCGTGATAATTTTGCTCACCACCATAGCATGCGGCGTTCGCGGCATATACTATGCCCTGATTGATGAAGCGAACTTCCCAATGGAACAAACGGGCACAGCACTCGGAATCATCTCCTTCGTTGCGTTCCTTCCCGATGCTTTCTATTACTCCGTGATGGGCTCGATCATCGATAATGCCACAGCGGCAGGCGATCCCGCATCGGGATATCGTACGGTGTTCATCATCTCGGTAGCAATCACTGTAATCGGAATAGTGGCAGGAACTATGCTCTACCGTTCCATCCAAAAAGACAAGGCTATGGCAAAGGCTTAAAATTAGACAAAAATTAAAGGAGGGGAACCAAATATACCGGGTTCCCTTCCGTATTTTTCGCAGAAAGCAGGTGATGGCATTGAAAAAGATAAGGCACAGCGTATTTTGGATACCGGCTATTATGATATTTGTATCCATCTTTTTCAGCCTACTCTTCCCCTCGGAATTTGAATCAACCGTGAATTTCCTTAATTCGCTCCTATTGCGTGAGCTTAGCTGGTTTATCAGCTTAACGGCACTTCTTCTGTTCGTAATAGCGGTTATCGTTTGGTTCTCACATTTGGGCAATATTAAAATCGGTGGTGAGGATGCAAAGCCGATATTAAACCTATGGAATTGGCGTGTGGTTACGCTATGCACAACCGTTGCCGTTGGCATACTGTTTTGGTCAGCGGCCGAACCGATTTTGCATTTTATGCACCCACCCGAAGTATTGGGGATAGTCCCAATG
>CAYJPI010000331.1:0-2983 GCA_964372005.1 uncultured Oscillospiraceae bacterium
GTGCCCGTTTTTCATATCGAACTTAAAAAAAGCGGTGTGCCGCTAAGCCAAGCATACAATCAAATTGAAACCTATTCTCGCGAGGGTGTATTTTCAGGGCTTTTCGCACTCGTGCAAATATTTGTTGCCATGAACCCGGAAGAAACGGTGTATTTCGCAAACCCCGGCCCGGACGGAGTGTTTAATCCCGATTATTATTTCCACTGGGCAAATTTCGATAATGAACCGATCAATGATTACAAGCTTGTAGCTTCCAAACTTTTGTCCATCCCGATGGCACATCAGCTTATTGGGTTTTATACCGTTGCCGATCAATCCGATGGGGTACTAAAAGTGCTTCGCAGTTATCAATATTATGCGGCAAGTGAAATATCGAAAAAGGTCACCATGACAAAATGGGATGATAAAAACCAACGCGGTGGATTCATTTGGCACACCACGGGTTCGGGTAAAACCATGACGAGCTTTAAGTCGGCTCAGCTCATCGCAAACTCAGGCGATGCCGATAAAGTTGTATTTTTGACGGATCGCATCGAGCTTGGCACTCAATCGTTAAAGGAATACCGTGGTTTCGCCGAACAAACCGACAGTGTCCAAGCTACCGAGAACACGGATGTGCTCGTAACAAAGCTCAAAAGTTCGAACATGGCTGACACCTTGATCGTGACATCCATACAAAAGATGAGCAACATTAAGGAAAGCGCCATAAAGATAATGGAAGCTGATATTGCGATCATCAATAAAAAAAGAATCGTATTCATCGTTGATGAAGCGCATCGCTCCACCTTTGGTGATATGATGCGCGACATTAAATCAACTTTTCCAAGGGCTATATTCTTTGGATTTACGGGTACGCCAATACATGATGAAAACCAAAAGAAAGACAGTACCACTGCAACAATATTTGGCGATGAACTTCACCGCTATAGCATCGCCGATGGCATACGTGATGAAAATGTGCTTGGTTTCGATCCCTATAAGGTGCTTACATTCAGAGATGAGGATGTTCGTGAGGTTGTCGCGCTTGAAATGGCAAAGGCGAGCACACTCGACGATGTGCTAAGCGACCCCAATAAGAAAGAAATTTATTATCGCTACATGGATGATAGCAAAATTAAAATGTACGGTACAAAGGGAGATGACGGAAAATACACAAAGGGCATCGAGGATTTTCTTCCCACTGCGCAATATAAAACCAAGGAGCATACAAACAAGGTTGTTGAGGATATAAGTGACCGGTTTAAGCATCTTAGCCGCGGCCATAAGTTCCATGCTATTTTTGCAACGAGTAGCATTCCCGAAGCGATTGAGTATTACAAGCTCATCAAAGAATCGGACACGGCACTTAAGGTCACATGCTTATTTGATCCACATATCGATAACAATGAAGGTGCGGCGTTTAAGTCCGATGGGCTAATTGAAATTATCGCCGATTATAATGCTCGCTATGGTCAAGAGTTCAGCTTAACCACAAGTGCCGGTTTTAAGAAGGATATTGCTCTTAGGTTGTCTCATAAAGAGCATTATAGAGGGATTGAAAAAACGCCCGAAAAGCAAATTGATCTGCTCATCGTTGTGGATCAGATGCTCACAGGATTCGATTCCAAGTGGGTGAATACGCTTTACATGGATAAAAAGATGGAGTATGCGAATATTATACAAGCGTTTTCTCGCACAAACAGGCTATTTGGTCCGGATAAGCCTTTCGGCACAATCAGATATTATCGTATGCCACACACTATGGAACAAAATATAAAGGCCGCCGTGAAAATGTACTCGGGCGATAAGCCTGTGATTTTGTTTGTAGAAAAACTCAAGCATAACTTAGAGCAGATCAACCGAGTTTACAATGATATAAAGGAGTTATTTGCGTTCGCAGGTGTGCCCGATCTTACAAAGCTACCCGATGATAAAGCGGAAAGAGGGCGGTTTGCCAAGCTGTTCAAGGAACTCAATCAACATCTTGAAGCGGCCGAGGTACAGGGCTTTAGTTGGGCAAAAAATGAATATACGTTTGAAGAGAAAGCTGAAAGTGTAACTGTACAAATGAAAGTCGATGAGACGGCCTTTCTCGTGTTGGCGCGTAGATATAAGGAGCTATCAACCGGGGCAAGCGATGACGGCAACATAAACACTGCCGATAGTGCAACTTACGATCTTGTAGGTTACCTCACAAGAATTCAGACGGATAAAATTGATGCCGGTTACATGAATCGAACTTTTGAAAAATACATGAGACTCAAAGCGCAGGACAGCGTCTCACAAGAATTGCTCGATCAAGCGTTGAGCGAACTGCATAAAACATTTGCAACGCTCACGCAGGAGGAGCAGAAGTATGCCGAAATCTTTATGAGCGAAGTCGAAAAGGGGGAAGTCACCCCACAAGGCGAAAAGACCCTTCGCGACTATATTACCGAATATCGCGAGAGCGCACATAACGACCGAATACATAAGTTTGCTCAATCCTTTGGCCTTGACGAATCAAAGCTAAGGCATATGATAGCACTCGGGCTTAATGAAACAAACATCAATGAGTTTGGTCGATTGGACGAGCTTAAAGGCAGCGTCGATAAGACAAAGGCTAAGCGGTTCTTTGAAGGGCAAGAGGGGAAGAAAATCATCCCACCGCTCGTTAATGTACGTGTGGATAAAGCCCTAAGAGCGTTTATTTTAGGGGGCGGGGGTTGAGACGGAGCTGTTTACTCGTATTTTATGTCTATTTTAGTCGAAACACAGGGAAATATCGCAATATTGGTTATAAGTTTAGTTTTGAACAAATTATAGTGTGTTTTATGGTATTTTTTCACCCAGCATAAGAAAAAAACGAAATTATAGAAAGTTTGATAGTTGAGACACGATAGGAGATAGCATTTCAAGTAGTAATAGGAGGTGTAAAATGTTAGAATATCCGAAAGGCTCAGAATGGCGCAGATGGGATTTGCATATACATACACCAAAGTCGATATTAAACAATCAATTTGGT
>CAYJPI010000332.1:0-2970 GCA_964372005.1 uncultured Oscillospiraceae bacterium
ACCGATCATTAGCGCGTTTGCCTGCGCATCATCGCTCATCAAGAGCGCGATTGTCTGCGGGCCGAGGTAACCGTCCGCGATAAGACCGTTGCGCTCCTGGAACCTGCTCACAGCGTTTTCGGTGTCACTGCCGTAATTCCCGTCGGCTTCGGTTGTAAGGTAACCAAGCTTCGTTAACCGCTCTTGATACTTGAGCACCAAGTCACTTTGTTCGCCCTTGCCAAGGAAGTTGGCCTTTGCATCCTCGCTGTACAACATTTCGCGCGTGGAAGAACCGATCTTACCGTCAACATTAAGTCCATTCTTGGACTGGAAACTTTCAACAGCCGCCTTGGTTTCTTCGCCGAAATAACCGGTAGCCTTATCAAGGTAACCTAAGTCCCACAAGCGCTCTTGCAATGCTTCGATATCGGTACCCTCTTGCCCAAGCTCTACCATGTATTTTTGTGCGTCATTGCCCATTAAAAGCGTGTATGTTTCGCTACCGAGCATACCGTCAGCGACGAGACCGTGCTGGCGCTGGAAAAGCTCAACCGCGCCCTCGGTTTGAGGGCCGTAATACTCGGTGGGCATGTCATGATCCATGTAACCAAGATCCATCAACCGTTCTTGGATCTCGGCAACTATCGGCGCCTCGGTGCCCTCTTCAAGCGGTGCATTGTCCGGGTGAGGCTCAAGGTCAACCACCTCGGCTTCGGTCGGCAATGGTGCCACGGCAAATGCAGCCTCTTCGCTCGTATCGGCACTCACGAGCGATAGCATGCTTCCCGATTGTGCGGCAGGCGTAGAAGTGGGGGCAACCAAGTCCATCTCACCCGATGTGGTGGCGATGGCTACCGGAATGCCAATTGCTACAACAACAGCCGCCCCTAGCAATAACGCTGCGCGCGGCGTAAGTTCCTTAAACCATGTGAGTGCATTCGTAAAAAAAGTTTCGATAGTAGAATAGATAGCATCCCACTTTCCGTTGCGTGCTAAACGCTTGGAACGTGCGGCTGTACGTGTCTTTGTTTCTTGTTTATGCGCCATGATGTGTTTCTTGTACACACTTCGGCGGTGCTTTCTTCCGAGCATAATTCTCCTCTGGTGGTTATTTTATTGCACGATATTCACGCAATTGACACCCTATGAATCAATTATACCATCAATTTAACGTGCAGTGCGTGAATATTCTTTTAACATATTATTTTGCTCGATGGATCACTCCAATACGATTCGTGAGATTTTCCATTCATCGGTCATCTGCCTTAGGTCGCCGTCAACATCAATGATGGGATAGGCGATATCGTTTGGGACGAAATAATGAAGTGTGCCAACCGAACCATCGCTCATCAAAACGCTTTTGTTTAAATATTGGGATGGCATGAAGTGCAAAAATGTATCCAATATCTCTTGGTCAAGCCCGTTAAATTCCCCTTGCTGGAACGCCACCAAGGTTTCAAGGGGGCTGTGTGCGGCCTTGTAGCTACGCTTGGACACCATTGCATCGTAAATGTCCGAAATTGCTGTAATCCTGGCAAATACGGGAATTTTATCGTCGTTGAGCTTGGTTGGATACCCATCACCGGTGGTCTTCTCGTGGTGATATCGCGCGGCAAGGCGTACGCTTTCATCAAAAGTATCGTCAAGAACCTCATATGAATACTGAGGATGCAATTTCATTATTTCAAATTCATCAAATGTGAGCTTTCGCGGTGCATTGAGGATTTCGTCCGGAACCTTTGTTTTGCCTATATCATGCATTAGTCCGGCAAGAACAAGCATTTCAATTTTATCCTCCGAAAAGTTAAGCCACTTCCCGATCATGCCATTTATCATGCCGACATTTATGCTGTGCCTTTGAAGATACTCATCGACGGGTCGTGGGGCGTTTATGCATTGAAGCATATCCCCGAGGCTCTCCTTATATAACAATTCCTTAACGCTATCGTGCATGCGCTTCGTCATCCCGTCAGAGATAGTGGAAACAACTTTAACATTGTTTAAAAAACCATTCATGTCTTGCTTGGTGTCCGAGTACCCCATGTCACGTTCAAGATCATTTTGGTCATACACGCCTTCTAGCCCATGCTTTTTCATGAGCTCTTGATAAGTGCCCTCCATAACATAAATGTTCTTTTTTTCTTTGTTGAAATTCTTAAGCTGGCTAAGTTTGCGCGCATCAAGCGTGACGCCGCCTTTTAAAAGAATAACGGAACCCGTATAATCATAAATATCCTCTCGGACATTCATCCCTTCGTATAGATAACGAAAGGATATCGCCATAAGCTTATTTTTTGTAACCTCTGCACTCATAGTGTAGTAAATCTACTCCTTTGTTTTGAATGAGCAGCCAAAGTTGGATGTTTTGCTGTCGATGGGAGTTATTCGAACTACGGAACAATGCAAAAGCGCAGGTTGATCGGCGATGATCAAGGATAAAACAAACTCGCTTTTGGGCATAAATGCATTTGATGATGCAACGAGCTGTATTCCTCCGCCGCTTATATCCACAGCGCGTGCCGGAATAGGCACCCTCAGATCAATCTGCTTTTCTCCGATTATCAACGAAATAGCTTCCGCGGGAACATCGACATTGTATCGCGCATGTTTTCTGTCGTTCTTTATTACTCCACCATAAAGAGCGATTGTGATGGCATGACTCCTTACGGAATTCCTCAATGTGCCATGATAAGAGAACACTTGCCGTGGCGTGATGATGAATAGCTCCACTCTTTGCACACCCACAAACACATCGGGACCCGGCACGGGTACGTCGATGGTATTGTATGTCTCGTTATGCTCCATTATTTTAACATCCAGCAATTGACGATTATCCTTAGCATCCCTAACTACAACGCGCTGGTCGACGTAGCTTCTGGTGCGTCCGGTTATTCGTTTTCCAACTTGCTCCATATCCACACATCCTTCCTTTTAGTAACGAACTGTTGCGATATCCTAAAAGCCAGCACACGCGATGGTTTACATATT
>CAYJPI010000333.1:0-2967 GCA_964372005.1 uncultured Oscillospiraceae bacterium
TGTGTTTTCCGAAAAGTCCTTCCTTTTGGCTTAGCAAAACAGGAAGTTTTTGTATATAAGTATTTACATCCTTGGGGTTCGGTATGCGTTCAACGCGCCGTGATCCTTCAAAAAACACCCTTTTTGTGATAGCATTTGCACCATGAGCGAATATGCTCGATGTTTCCTCCATCATGTCAACATTGTATATCGACTCCGTGCCCTTCTTCGCATATCCAACATTTTCAAGATTACCGCGCATGTATTTTTGTCTATACATATAATATGGAAATAGTCCCATTTTTTCGCATGTTTCTAGGCCGGCTTCCACCATTTGTTCCACTTCATTTGCTGGTGGCAGCGGAAATTGATCGAGGCTTTCTTTTAAGCGTGACGATCTTTTTATAGCTAGCGTGTGCACGGTGATACTCTCGGGAGAGAGCTGTGCAATGCGCGCAAGGGTGTTTTCAAAATCTTCAATGGTTTCTCCCGGAAGCCCTGCGATAACATCCATATTGATATTGTCAAAGCCGCATTTTCTAGCGAGCATAAATGCATCTTCGATATCCCTGCCTGTGTGATTCCTTCCGATTCTTTGCAGGCTATCGTCATTCATTGTCTGTGGATTAACGGATATGCGCGTGCATCCGCCCTCCTTAAGCGCGATAAGCTTCCCTTCATCGATTGTATCCGGCCTGCCCGCTTCGACGGTACATTCCAGCCCAAAAGTCCCATATGCATTCTTCGTGAACGCGAGAAGGTCGCGTAGCATCTCCTCGGATAAAACCGTCGGTGTTCCACCACCGAAATAAACGCTACGCACTTTGCGCCCACTGCTTTTTAGTAACTGCGCACCTGCCTCTATATCGCGCTTGAGCGCATCCAGGTAGGGAATCAATCGCTCGCCCTTATTTACCGTCTCGGCTAAAAATGAGCAGTACAAACAGCGGCTCTTACAAAAGGGTATCCCTATGTAAATCCCCGTGTCGCTTTCCTCCAAGGATGACAGCATGGCGCTTTGCGTATCCACAATATTCTTCGCTAAGGTGAATTTACTGTTTGCTACATCGAAATCCCCCAGCATCATATCCCCGGCGCCTATATCGCCCACCTCATCGTATAGCTCGCGAAGAAGCTTCGTAGGCCTTATTCCCGTTAGCGATCCCCACGGAAGCGATATTTCAGGGTGCAACTGCCTAATAACACGAAACGCAACAATCTTCACCGCACGTTTTTCATAGCGCTTTTTTATTAGCGGCGTCTCCCCCTGCTTAGCTGTATAAGTTGATTCGCTGATATTACCCATGTGTTGAAATGTTGCATGGGCAATTGCATCAACCATGGTTACTTTTAAAATGGGCGTATTTGCATCTTCTATCGCATCGAAAACGCGCTCTATCTCGATCATTCCGAAAAAAGCGCGAATCTCATCTGATATGTCCGAAACGAAGTCATCACGGTTTGTATAAAGGCGTATCATCTATTTCCCTTGTATCTTCTAACGAAAGGATTCTTATTCCTTTCAACTTCAAGCGTGGTAGAGTCCATATGTCCCGGATAAACCTTGTAATCCCCTTCAAGCGCAAAAAGCGTCTCCTTGATGGATGCGAACAGTTCATCACCATCCGCCCCCGGGAAGTCCCAGCGTCCGACGCTCAAGCGGAACAAGGTATCGCCCGTAAACAAGCAATCCTCCACCAAGTAACATACGCCGCCCGGAGTATGCCCCGGCGTATGAAGTACGCGTATCCGTACATCACCCACGGTTAACTCATCATTGTGCGCCAGAATTTCATCCGCGACGGAAGGCTCAACGCGCATACCGGCAAACTTGGCGAAATTGGCATCGTCACTCCTAAGCATGGGTGCATCCTTCTTGTGGATGCAGATTTTAGCATTCGTCGCTTCCTTCAATTTTGCCACGCCGCCAATATGGTCAAAATGGCCATGAGTGAGCAGTATGTGCGTAAGTTTCAAATTCTCTTTTTCCAAGTACGCAAGAACGGGCACTTCATCCGCCGGATCTATGACGGCGCAGTGTCCCTTATCGATGATAAAGTAACAGTTCACATCCAGCGAACCGGTTACCATGTGGTGCATCCGCATTGCTCATTTCTCCTTAGAAAAGTTTTTTGCTCTCGAGTAAGATGGTTACAGGCCCATCGTTCACGAGCGATACATCCATCATTGCTTGGAACTCGCCCGTCGCTACGGGGACATGGTTTTTAACCAACTCAATCGTTTTTTCATATAAGGGGATGGCGGTTTCAGGCCTTGCAGACTTTGTAAAGCTCGGCCGCTTTCCCTTGCGCACATCGCCATGCAATGTAAATTGAGACACTAGGAGAACGCTCCCCCCTACATCCTCAACGGACTTGTTCATCTTGCCTTCTTCATCCTCGAAAACGCGAAGGCCAACCACCTTATCCGCGATATATACCGCATCAGCCTCGGTGTCTACATCCTCAACGCCTACAAACACCAGCAATCCCTTTTCGATAGCTCCCGTTTCGCGCCCGTCAACCGTAACGCTCGCTTTTTTCACCCTTTGTACCACTGCACGCATATTTTTCTCCTCAGCTGCTCACGCGGTACACTTCAAAGATTCCGGAAATCTTTCGTATACCTTTGATGATGTTCGTAAGCTGCGATGTATTATTTACGTCGAATGTCATCTGCAAAACTACAATTCCGTTTTTATCCGTCTTTGCATTCATCGTTCGCATATTCACATTCATGTTGAACAGTAGCTGTGTTACCTCATGTACCACACCCGGCCTGTCCTTAGCTTCTATCTGTATTCCGGCCGTGTAGGATGATTTCTCATCGCTCACCCACTCAACCGATATGATGCGCGCCTCATCGGTGAAAAGATCAGCCGAGTTCGGGCAATCTTTTCTATGTACGGACACGCCGCGCCCGCGCGTAATATAGCCGATTATTTCATCGCCGGATACGGGAGAACAACACTGCGCAAAGCGTACCACC
>CAYJPI010000334.1:0-2967 GCA_964372005.1 uncultured Oscillospiraceae bacterium
ATGGCGGCGGCGACATTGCTACCGCCCTTGCGCCCACGAGCCACGATGCAATTCATCCCACTTTGCTCCACCATCTCCTTAGCTTCAACAACATTAACGAAACCAACGGGCACGGCAACCACGAGCGCAGGAGATACCTTACCTGCGTTCACCATCTCTTCGATTGCATATAGCGCGGTAGGTGCATTTCCGATAACGAATATCACAGGCCGATCTATCGTTGTTGCGGCCTTGTACATGCTCTGCACAGCGCGAGTGGTGGCATTTTCCTTTGCGCTTTTCGCCACATCCTCATCTGCGATGAAGCACACCGCGTCACTACCGCTTTTTGCTAAAACGCGCTTGTTTATGCCGGAAAGTGCCATGTTCGTATCGGTAACGACAGTGCAACCCTGTAAAATTGCGTCCCTTGCGCTACTTAAAGCATCCTTGGAGATATAAAGGTTTTCCTTATAATCAAAATCAGCGGATGTGTGGATAACACGCTTCAAAACCGCGAGTTCATCCTTAGGCAAGTTTAATTCACCAAGCTCCTCTGTGATTATCTCAAAGCTTTTATGTACTATTTCCATGGGTAACATCTTTTTCATCTTTATTCCCCCGTTTTTTTGTTGATTATTTCATAAATCGCCTTCATATCGAGCGATGCTCGAACGGTATCCGCAAGCTTATCATACTCGCTTTGTTTCACGCTTTCCATATCGATGGATTTATCCGCGCTATATTCTATTCCCTTGCGCTTGGCAAGTTCATGAAGCAATGCATGCAGTAACGGCGCACTGTCAAATATGCCATGAACATAGCTCCCTGCTACATTGTTAAACGATAGCCCGTCAAGCGTTTCGGTTCCGTTTTCCTGAGTGAGTACGCAAAGCGGCGCATCAGTCGCCGTAGTTCCCATGTGGATTTCGTATCCCGAAAGCTCATGCCCGTTCATGCATGCGAAAACGCCCTTCGCCCCCTGTATCTTGCCGCTTACTCGGGTGCGTGTTTTCTGCGTTTCAAACACGGTAGTCGCCGGGAGTAGTCCCAGCCCCTCTATGCTTCCGCCGCCTTCCACGCCATGTGGATCTTCTATCCTTTCGGTGAGCATTTGATATCCGCCGCACACGCCGAACACCGCACCGCCCGTATCCGCAAATCGCTTGATCTTGGTTGCGATACCGCTTTCGTGAAGGAAGCGCATATCCGCGATGGTATTTTTCGTGCCGGGCAATATCAGTAGATCAGGTTCTTTCACCTGCTCCGCCGTTTCAATGTATCTTACCTTCATGCCGCCAAGTATGTCAAACGCCGAAAAATCGGTGAAGTTCGAAATCTTGGGTAACCTCACCACCGCGATATCGAGTGCGCCGCCGCCACCGTCCCACACCGATGATAAGCTGTCCTCGTCATCTATGCGAAGGCTCATGTATGGTATTACTCCCACCACGGGCACAGGCAAGCGTTCGTAAAGCATGTCTATGCCCGGTTGTAAGATGGCCGCATCGCCGCGAAATTTATTGATTACAAGCCCAACTATGCGCTTTCGCTCGTCGGGGGTTAATAATTCATGCGTACCATAGAGAGATGCGAACACTCCGCCGCGGTCGATATCGCCAACGAGTAAAACGGGTGCATCCACCATCTCGGCAAGCCCCATGTTAACTATGTCGTTCTCCCTTAGGTTGATTTCGGCAGGGCTTCCTGCACCCTCAATCACTATGATATCGTTCTCCTGCGCAAGTGAATTGAAGTCCTCAAGCACCGCACCCAAAAATTGCCTTTTGTTTTTATAATATGTCATCGCATCCATATCGCCTGCTACTTCGCCGCGCACTATCACCTGCGAGCCCTTATCGCTCGTGGGCTTCAAGAGTATCGGGTTCATGCGAACATCGGGCTTTTTATATGCCGCTTCCGCTTGCACCACCTGCGCGCGCCCCATCTCATACCCGTCCTCGGTTATGAATGAATTAAGCGCCATATTCTGCGATTTGAAGGGGGCAACACTATAGCCATCCTGCGCAAAAATTCGGCACAGTGCCGCGCAAAGTATGCTCTTGCCCGCATTCGATGTCGTCCCCTGAACCATTATTACCTTTGCCATTTTCCATCCCTCCAGTATACACAGCTTTCTATAAATCTATCGGCCGCATCTTCATTCCCCAAAAAATTGATGTGAGGATACAGCGCGAACAAATTTCCTTTTTCATATCCCGACGGCCAGTTTCGCCCGTCATACTTCGTGGCCGTTAAACAGCTTTCATCCTCTTTTAGGTCGCACTTGGAATAATGAAATTCATGTGCGCGTATTTTTTCGCCCGCTTTCATGAGAAGGGTGTCCTTTCGCGCTTCGAGCGTTACATACCCAAAGTTCGATAGGCGCTTCGTCATCGTCGCGTGTGACGGAATTATCGAGCACATCTTTTCCCCTTCGATCGATTGCATGAGGTACATGTATCCTCCGCATTCCGCGAAGATTGGCATGTTTTTTTCATGCGCATTTCTTATACTCTGAATCATGCTTGTATTATTTGAAAGTTCTTTTAAGTGAAGTTCAGGGTAACCGCCACCGAAATACAATCCATCAACCCCTTCGGGGATGCTTTCATCGTGCAAAGGCGAAAACGGTACTATGCTCGCGCCGCGTTCTTCAAGCACGCGCAGTGCATCATCATAATAGAAGCAAAATGCTTCGTCCTTTGCCACAGCTATTTGCACCCGAGTGTCCCTCGCCGTATTCGATGTTGTATCTTCCATTTCAGGAGCGCCGGTTGCTATTTCCAATAGCTTTTCAATGTCGATATTCTCTTCTACCGCCTTTGCCAAAAGGTCGATCTTGGCCTTTAAATCGTCAATCTCGCCTGCGGTGATAAGCCCAAGATGCCTACTGCCTATTTCCGCCTCGGGGATTGACGGCATGCATCCGAGAAGCGGCAGTCCCGTGTGTTCCTTCAATATGCTTTCATATCGCGAGTGCATGGC
>CAYJPI010000335.1:0-2954 GCA_964372005.1 uncultured Oscillospiraceae bacterium
CATCATACCCAAAATATCCTGCATCGAACCCATGCTTTTCATCTGCTCGAATTGATCTAAAAAGTCATCGAGCGTAAATGAATCGGTTTTAATTTTTTGTGCAAGGTCCTCAGCTTTCTTTTCATCGAATGCAGCTTGTGCCTTTTCGATAAGTGAAAGCATGTCACCCATCCCAAGTATTCGTGATGCCATACGGTCGGGGTGGAAGGGCTCTATATCGGTAAGTTTTTCGCCTACACCTGCGAATTTGATGGGTTTTCCGGTTACGGAACGAACGGACAGCGCCGCACCGCCCCTTGTATCACCGTCGAGTTTGGTGAGAATTACGCCGGTAATTTCCAGTGCTTCGTTGAAGGCCTTTGCAACATTGACAGCATCCTGCCCTGTCATTGCATCAACAACGAACAATATTTCGGCGGGATTGCATGCATCCCTTACAGCAACGATTTCGTGCATCATGTCTTCATCAATATGCAATCGCCCGGCTGTATCTAGAATCACTAAATCGTGAAGGTGTTTTTTTGCGTACTCGATAGCTTCCTTGGCTGTTTCGATTGGGTTATTTTGCCCCTTCTCGAACACAGGCACATCAATCTTTTCGCCCACAACCTGTAATTGTTTTATTGCAGCAGGGCGATATATGTCACACGCCACAAGTAGGGGGTTCTTTCCGTATTGCTTTTTTAAGTGCCCGGCAAGTTTACCGCACATAGTGGTTTTACCCGCACCTTGCAAACCCGCCATCAAAATTACGGATGGGTTTTGCGAGCCGAATTCAAGCTTTGCATTGGTACTTCCCATGAGCTTTGTAAGCTCTTCACTAACAATCTTAATTACCTGCTGCGCAGGGGTGAGGCTTTCAAGAACCTCAATACCTATTGCTCGTTCGGTAATATCCTTTATAAAATTTTTAACAACAAGAAAGTTAACGTCGGCTTCTAAAAGCGCAAGTTTTACCTCGCGCATTGCTTCCTTAACTTCCTTTTCGCCAAGCTTGCCACGGCCGCTCAACTTTTTGAATATTCCCTGTAGCTTTGAGCCAAGCCCTTCAAACGCCATCGTTTTCCTCCCAAATTTGCCATAAGCTATCAAGCTGTCGGCAAAGTGTCTGTTTATGTGGATCGGAGAGCAACTCTACATTCTCGCGCATAGAGCGAAGTAATGTGTGAGTTTGCTTCTTCTTTTCGATGAGCCCGCACTCGTCTTCCCATTCTTCAAGCTGTGCGGTTGCACGCTTCACTGCATCATGCACTCCTTGCCGAGATATTCCCTCTTGCTCTGCGATTTCGGCGAGAGAATAATCCTCGTCGACATGGTAGCGTAGCAGTTCGCGTTGCCGGGGCGTTAATAATCCGCCATATTGTGCAAGCAGCTCACCGTGGTATACATTGCGAGAGATGCCGTCATGCATGAAAATCCACCCCTTCTTGTAAAGGATTATACCTTTACATCCATGTTATTATACACCATACGATGCCAATGTCAAGTTTTTTTTCTTTACATTTGCGTTTTCTTCATCTTTTTCAATATGAAAAGCAGCGGCATACCCAAAACATAGCACGCTCCGATTTGACCCAGCCCGACATAAACCATCACAAGTGGAAGGAACATGTCCGGTGAATATAGATACCAAACAACAGCGCCGACAAAAATTGCATTCAATATTATTGCGGGCAAAGGTGCAAGATAATGTGAGAGCTTTGCATTTTTCAAGCGAAGGGTAAGGTATGCTGCCAAGAGTGTTGTTAGGCTACCGACAGCTACATCAAGAAATGGGGCGCCCATTATTAAATTCGATATAAGGCAACCTACGAACAGCCCGGGAACGGCAGCGGGGAAGAGCCAAGGTAGGATGCACAGCGCCTCGGAAACGCGAAGTTGTATCGCACCCGAAGATAATGGAGCAATGGCAAGTGTGAGAACGGTATATAGCGCTGCGATCAACGCGCCTTGGGTGATGAATTTTGATGAAAAATTGTTTTGCATTTTTCCCCCTAAAAAATAATATTCGCCGCATATGCTATCATAATAATACGATTTTGTAAAGCGAATACGAAAGGAATTGGATCATGTGATGATTTTACCGTTCACGATTTGTACATTATCTGCCACAAATCTTACGAGTTTTTCCTCTTGTAAGTCCATATTTTTCGGGTATAACAATAGCATAGACAAGAAAACGGGAGGAAACAACAATGGAACATCAAAATTGGTATCAAAACACGAACTCGAATGAGCATCACGATAGCGGATACAAAAAAGCCAAAAAAACGGTTGGGATCGGAACGCTGATCGCATGCATGCTAGTCACTTCCTTAGCCGGCGGACTTATTGGAGGGATATTGATTGACGGTGGGAGCACCCCCATTATAATAGAAAATACCCCGACAGAGCAGGATACAAATGAAGCAGCGGCATTGGTAGATGAAAAAGAGACAATGGATGGAAATGCCACGCAGCAACCCGATTCATCCACCGCCGCGGTAACGATGCAAACGTATGGCGACGATGTTGAGTACACTAACGCCGATATTATTTCCATGGTAGCACCGTCAATCGTTGGAATAGATGTTGAAACGGTGAGCAACAGCTTCTGGTACGGGCAGGATTCCATAGCAACCGGAAGTGGCAGTGGGATAATTATTTCGGAGGATGGCTACATCATCACGAATGACCATGTTATAGAAGGCGCTGATAAAGTTACGGTTTACTTGCACGATGACACCTCCTATGACGCTACACTCGTAGGTACAGATGCAAAGACGGACCTTGCGGTAATTAAGATTGACGCTACGGGGCTTACACCGGTTGTTATGGGTAATTCCTCTGACTTGGTTGTAGGCGAAGATGTTATTGCGATAGGTAACCCTTTGGGTGAATTGCGTGGCTCGGCAACGGGCGGCATGGTGAGTGCACTTTCGCGTACCATAACCTTTGATGACGGCACAGAAATG
>CAYJPI010000336.1:0-2940 GCA_964372005.1 uncultured Oscillospiraceae bacterium
TCTCCCGATGCAAAGCCGCTCATCGATCCCACCCCCGACCCCACCCCCGAGCCGACTCCCGAACCCACGCGAGAACCCACACCGGAACCGACGCGTGAGCCGACTCCCGAGCCTACACGCGAGCCTACACCGGAACCGACGGTCGATCCCTTCATATATATACCTAACTTGGATGAGGACGAAGATGATCGCGAAGAGGAGGACGATCGCGAGGATGACGAGCCCGAAGATAATGATGGCGGAGGATGGGATTTCGGCACAGAGCCTGATCCTACACCCGAGCCCGAGCCGACTCCCGAGCCCGAGCCCGAACCCGATGAGCCCAGCGGGGGTTCGTACGGATCAGGCGTTGAAGCGATGATTGATGCCGCCATGGATCAGCTGGGCGCGCCCTATGTGTGGAGCGAAGAGAGCCCCGAAAAGGGTTTTGACTGCTCGGGACTTGTGTATTACGCGCTTAAGCAAGCAGGAGTGAGCGTAAGCCGTTACAGCTCACAGTCTTACAGCCAGATTGAAAGCTGGGACAAGGTAAGCTCGCTATCCAATTGCGAACGCGGCGATCTCCTGTTCTTCCGCTCTGATGGCAGCAGCTCTGTCAGCCACATTGGCATTTACCTCGGCGGCGGCGAGATGGTTCATGCCGCCACCAGTTCCGGACGCGTACTCGTGTCGCAGATGACCGACTATTACCAGCGTAACTTCCTACACGCACGACGTGTGTTCTGAGGATACGATAGGAGACGACGCATTTGAGGATACGATAGGGGACGCTGTCCCCTATGACCCCTGCAAGGGGATTTCATCCCCTTGACCCCTTTTTCTCGACCGCTTCATGGCCGAGAGCTGTGATATAAAAATTGACCACCCATTTTTACGCCATAGATTTCAGCGTAAAAATGGGTGGCTTTGTGTTGAAGTCATGTTCGCCATTCCATCAATTCAATGGAAAGTGTGTTTATGGTTCAACTTTTGCCGATGCCAACTATCAAAGTTTACAGGCAGAGTTCGAACATTTTTTTCACGTCATCCGCATCGAGTGCTTTGAAGCTTGCCAATGTTCGAGTGCCGGCATAAGTTGTGAGATCCACGAGCTTGGGAATGTCTTTTTCCGATAGGCCGACATCCGAAAGACGCACAGGCATACCGAGCGAGCGGAAGAAATTCTCCGTTCTAATTATCCCTTCCTCAACCGCCCTTTCGGGATGATCGAACTCCACATTTACGCCGAACACACGATTAGCATATTGTACGAGCCGTGGTATCTCTATGGTTTGGCTTTGAAGGAAGCGCAAGAACCCGAGCCAAGTTATCGCAAGCCCTGCACCGTGAGCGATCTTATCATCGAGGCCACCCATCGCATGCTCAAGCTGATGCGCTATCATCGAGTGTGGCGCGCGCCCGAGCCCGGTAAGCCCATTATGAGCGAGCGATCCCGCCCACATGAGCGTCGCCCTCGCTTCATAGTCCGTCGGGTTTTTCATGGCGATCGGCCCTGCGGCGATTACGCTACGTAGCAGGCCTTCGGAAATTTCATCAGCTAGCATATTATCCTTTGAGTAGCAGAAGTAACGTTCAAAGGTGTGCATCAATATATCTACTATTCCGCACGCCGTTTGATACGAAGGTAGCGTGTACGTAAGCGTCGGATCCATGATAGCAAAGAGTGGACGGTTAAGCGGCGATCCGAAACCCTTCTTTAGAGAGGTTTTGGTATCGGTAAGCACACTGCTTTCGCTAGTTTCGCTTCCTGCCGCCGCGATAGTAAGCACAACGCCTATCGGTATCGCCTTCGTCGGTGCTTTCTTTTGGTCCATTATTTCTGCCGGTTCAATTCCCGATCCCACGGCCATACAAGCGACCTTCGCGCTATCGATAACGCTTCCGCCGCCCACCGCCAGCACAAAATCAACACCTTTTTCGCGCATGAAATCAGCAGTTTTTTCGCAGAATTCGAGCGTGGGGTTCGGTTGCACCCCACCCATCTCAACATAGTCTACGCCTGCGGCCTTGAGTGACGATGAAATTCGCTCGTGAAGTCCCGTCTTGAATATACTTTGCCCGCCATAATAGAACAGTATTTTTTTGAAGCCGTACCCTTTTACAATTTCACCCGACTCCAAGTGGCGCTCCTTGCCGAATAAAATTCGGGTAGGAATGTGGTAATTAAAATTCTGCATTTGATAACCCTTTACTTAACAGCCGCTTTGATAGCATCCACTTTGTCCGTTTTTTCCCACGGGAATTCCGGGTTGCCGAAATGGCCGTATGCCGCTGTTTGCCTATAGATGGGACGGCGCAAACCGAGCATACTGATGATGGCCTCGGGGCGCAAGTCGAACACTTCGGATACGGCAGCGGCGATTTTTTCCTCGGAGACGGTAGAAGTTCCCATGGTCTCAACAAGAATGCTCACCGGCTTTGCAACGCCGATAGCATAGGCAAGCTGAATCTCGCAACGTTTTGCAAGCCCTGCTGCTACGATGTTCTTTGCGATATAGCGCGCGGCATACGCGGCCGAGCGATCCACCTTTGTCGGATCCTTGCCCGAGAAAGCGCCGCCGCCGTGACGACCGTAGCCGCCGTAAGTATCAACGATAATTTTGCGCCCCGTAACACCGCTATCTCCATGCGGCCCACCGATTACAAAACGACCCGTGGGATTAACGAGTATGCGTGTTTTTTCATCGATGAGGTTTTCGGGGATAACAGGCTTGATTACTTCGCGCACCACGCCTTCGAAGATTTCCTCTTGCGTTGCCTCAGGGGCATGCTGTGTTGAAATAACGATGGTGTCCACACGCTTGGGGACATCGCCGTCATACTCTACCGTTACCTGACTCTTACCGTCGGGGCGAAGGAATGTCAATCCGCCCGTCTTTCTAACCGAAGCGAGCTTGCGTGTAAGTGCATGCGCGAGCGAGATAGCAAGCGGCATAAGCT